>JAJYDH010000344.1 GCA_021777685.1 Planctomycetota bacterium
CCAACCGGGCGGCGCGGCAGGACGTGGCCACGACGCATCCCGCGGACACAACCCCACCCCGTCGTCCCGGCATCCCGCCGGGGCCTCCGAGGTCGGCTTGACCGACCGTTATATCGTCGAAGCCCGAGCCCCCGGCCCACCCCTCGGCGCCGGAAATCGCGGGCCATTGCCCTGTTAGAGAGCGTGCGCCGGTCGGGCCGGTCGTGACGACCGGGAGGGCCGGCCCCGGCGGTCGGGCGGGCCGGACGTCCGGTTTTTTCGTTGCGCAGGTCCGCGCCCTCACCTAATCTTCTGGGGACACATCGCGCGGGAATCCGGCGACCTCGAAGGGGAGGCCGAAGTGCTGAAAGACTCCACCGTTGACACTGACGTGGGACCTCCGTCGGCGGCCGGGACGTCGCTCTCGACGAGCCTGCTCGTCCGCCTGCGGGCGCGTGACCCGGACGCCTGGCGGCGGCTGGCCGCCCTCTTCGGGCCCGAAGTCTACCGGTGGTGCCGGCGGGCCGGCCTCGGCCCCGAGGACGCCGCCGACGTCGGCCAGGAGGTCTTCCGTGCCGTCGACGCGAGCCTGTCCGACTTCCGAAGAGACCGGCCGGGCGACTCGTTCCGGGGGTGGCTCTGGACCATCACCCGGAACAAGCTCCGCGACTTCTGGAGGCGCCCGGGAGGCTGGATCGAGGCCGTTGGCGGCTCCCACTTCCTCGACCAGCTCGCCCAGGTCCCCGACGACCCCGAGAGCACGCTCGACGCGGTCGGCCCGGCGACCTCCGATGGCCTGGTGCCCCGGGCCCTCGAACTCGTCCGATCCGAGTTCGAGCAGAAGACCTGGCGGGCCTTCCGCGAGACCGCCGTCGAGGGCCGGCCGGCCGCCGAGGTCGCCCGCGAGCTGGGCATCAGCACCAACGCCGTCTACGTCGCCCGGTCCCGCGTCCTGGCCCGCCTCCGTGAGGAACTCGGCCCGCTCATCTGCTGACCGTGAGGAGGACCGCCGATGACCGCCTGTCCCGATCGTGAAGAACTCGCCGCCTGGAGCTTCGGCCTGTCGCTCGACCCCCGGACCGGCGAGATCGCCCGGCACGTCTGCGACTGCCCGGATTGCGCCTCGACGCTCGAAGCGATCGAGGCCCCGGCCGACCCGCTCCTGGAGGGGGTCCGGCATCCTGTCGCCCCCGACACGATCCTGGAGGAGCCGGAATGCTTCCGGCTGGTCACCAGGCTGGCGTCGATCGAGCAGGATCTCGGCCCGGCGGGGGGCGCGCCGGGCAGCGGCGAGGTCTCGCTCGGGAGCCGGCTCGGCCCCTACGAGATCCTGGCCTGGATCGGCGGCGGCGGGATGGGCGCGGTCTATCGGGCCCGGCACACCCACCTCGACCGCGAGGTCGCGGTCAAGGTGCTCCCGCCCGACCGACTTTTCAACCCCCAGGCCGTCTCGCGGTTCCGCCGCGAGATGAAGTCGGTCGGGGCCCTGGACCACCCCAACATCGTCCAGGCCCGCGACGCTGGCGAGACCGGCGGGACACATTACCTGGTCATGGAACTGGTCGAGGGGCTCGACCTGGCCAAGCTCGTGGCCCAGAAAGGCCCCCTGCCCGTCGCCGAGGCCGCCGAGATCATCCGCCAGGCGGCCGAGGGGCTCGACCATGCTTACTGCAAGGGGCTGGTCCACCGCGACATCAAGCCCTCGAACATCGTCCTGGCCCGCGACGGACGGGTCAAGCTCCTCGACCTCGGCCTGGCCCTTCTGAGGGGCGACCGGACCACCCAGGACGACCTGACCGGCGTCGGGCAGGTGATGGGCACCGTCGCGTACATGGCCCCCGAGCAGGCCACCGACCCCCACGCCGTCGACGTTCGGGCCGACCTCTACAGTCTGGGCTGCACCCTCTTCTTCCTCCTGGCGGGCAGGGCCCCCTACAACGGGCCGGGGCGTCGGACCCCGATCCAGCAGATCATGGCCCACTCCCAGGAGCCGATCCCCCCAATCCGGGCGACCCGCCCCGACGTTCCCGAGGGGCTCGCCGCCATCCTGGAACGCCTGCTGGCCAAGTCCCCCGCCGACCGGTTCGCGACCCCCGCCGAGCTGTCGACCGCGCTCAAGCCGTTCTGCGACCCGGGCCGGGTCGAGACCCTGTCCCGCCTCGCCGACGGCCCCCCGGCGGCGGAGCCGGAGGAGACCGAGGTCGAGCCGAAAGTCGGCGAGATCCCCGCCGCCCGACCCTCCCCGGCCCCCGTCCCGATCCGCCGACGGCCCGGCGTCCGTGCGGCCATCGCCCTGGCATTGATCCCTCTCGCGGCCCTACTGGCCTTCCAGATCGTCGTGATCGTCAAAGATAAGGAAGGGAAAGAGATCGGTCGACAAGTCGTGCCGGAAGGGGGATCGATCGAGGTCGATCGGGCGGCCGTCCAACCCGGGCCGGCCGTGGTCCCCCCTCCCCCCTCCGGCGAGACCGGCCCGCCGCTCAGCCCCGTCGCCATGGTCCAGTCGCCGGCCCGGCTCCCGGGCGTGGAAAGCTGGACGATCGAGACCCGGCTGATTCGGGCAGGGGCCTACCAGGCGGCCTTCGATCCTTCCGGACGACTCCTCGCCGTCTCCGCCGCGGACGGATCGGTCCGGCTCCTCGACGCCGCCTCGGGCCGGGTCGTCCGCGTCCTGGTCCCGGCCGGCGAGGCGACCTGGACGGAGTCCCTCCCGCTGGCCTGGCAGCCGGGCACCGGTCTCCTGGCCGTGGGAGAGGGCGACGGGACGGTCCGGCTCCTGGACGCCGGCTCGGGCCGGGTGGTCCGGGTCGTGCGCAACAATTTAAAATACACCCAATATTTATCGTGGTCGCCCGACGGCCGGACCCTGGGCCTGGGTGGGGCGAACGGCCTCCGCCTCTGGGACGTCGACTCCGGGCTGCGCGATCTCGCGCTTGCGACGTGTTTCCGAGCTTACACGGCGTGGGCGCCCGACGGCCTCAGCCTGGCCATCCACGACCCAGGGCGCCGGAGAGGGGACCATCCGGGTCCTTGACCCGGCCAGCGGGACCGCGAGGCTGACGATCCTGGAGCCCGGCGTTCGGTGCCTGGCCTACTCCCCCGACGGCAAGACCCTCGCGACGGGCAACGGCCTGACGCGCCGAGTGACGTTCCGGGATGCCCGCGACGGGCGTCCCGTCCGCTTGATGGACTGCGGCGGGCCGGTGTCCCAGATCGCCTGGTCTCCCGACGGCACGAGGATCGTCACGGAGGGTGATGGCGCCGCGACCACGATCTGGGAATCGGCGACTGGGCACCTGCTCCGGACGATCCCCGGCCTGGTCCGGGTGGCGGGCTGGGGGGCCGGCGGCAAGACGCTGGCGGGAATCGACCTCGGCGATTCGGCCGGTGTGTGGGACGCCGAGACGGGCCGACCCCTCTGGACCCGGAAGGTCCATCGGATGCGGGACGTCCGGTCGGCCCCCTGGTCGCCGGACGGCCGATTCCTCGTCGCGATGGGCCAGATCTGGGATTCGACCTCGGGTCGCCCGATCCGCCGGGTCCCCGGCAATGACGGCCAGCCCATCCACGCCGGCTTCTCGCCCGACGGGCGATCCTTCGCGATCCTGGCCCCCGACCTGAGACGGATCGAGGAGGCCGAATCCGGTCGCCTGATCGCCAGGATTCCTGCGGAACCGGCCCGGGCCCTCGCCTGGTCGCCCGACGGGAGGCGGATCGCCGCCGCCGAACTCAACGAGGTGGGGATCTGAGACGCGCGGTCGGGCGATCTCGTCGGATCGTTCAAGGGGCGGACACCAAGCTTGGCCCATGTACTGGCCTGGTCGCCCGACGGCAAGCTCATCGCAGTCGGCGACGGCGCACCCCTCCGGATCCACGACGCAGCCACCGGGGAATGGATCCGGGACCTGAAGGATGCCGCCTCGAACGCCATGGCCATCGCCTGGTCGCCCGACGGCAAGCTGGTCGCTTCGTGCGATCAACAGGATCTGAAGATCCACGATGCGGCCTCAGGGACGCTCCGCGTGGCCTGGAACCTTACCAATGCCTGGGCCCCGATCCTTTGCGGGGAACAAGTCGATGAAATCCGCTGGTCGCCCGACGGCAAGCGGATCTCGACGGGAGGGCTGTCCGGTTTCACGGAATGGGACGCCAAATCCGGCAAACGAATCCGGACCCGGCCGATCTCAGGTGGCCATCTGTCTCCCGATGGTCTGAGGATCGCAGGGCGCGGAGCGGCCCAGATCTCCTTGCTCGACCGGTCCGGCCGTCCGCTCGGCGCGATCGCGGCACTGACCGATCCCCTGGCCCTGGCCATCTCCGCCGAGGGTCATTACCGGGGGTCGACCGGGATCGAGTCCGAGATCGTCTACGTCGTCCGGACGAAGGACGGTCAGGAGACGCTCACGCCCGAGGAGTTCTCCCGGAAGTATGGCTGGAAGAACGACCCCGATCGGGTGAAGTTCGACCCCTGATCGTCGGCCGGGGTCACTCGACGACCACCTCCGGCGGCTCGGCGAAGTCTCGGGCGATCTGTTCGTCGAGGGATTTGTCGGGATGGCCGTCGTGGATCAGGACCCGGTAGCGGAAGACGGTCGGATGATCGACGGCGATGGTCAGCGCCTTGTCGTGCGCGGGGACGTAACAGAAGAATGGCAGGTTCGTCGGGTGAATCCTCGCGACGGTCGGGTAATGCGGGTTGGAGGGGTGGTCGGCGATCATCGCGCCGGCGTACTTCTCCGACCCGTCGAGCACCGGGCCGGTCAGGTCGACCCAGCGGGCGGGCTTCTGGTCGCCGGACCTGCGGTCGAGCCCCTCGCTGGTGAGGACGTCGAGCTTCCCCTTCACGAACGGCTCGGGCCCCCGGTAGGCCATCCCTCCGTAGCGGTACGGGAGGAGTTCGAGGGGCCGGCCGACCGCCTGCTGGGTCGAGGTGACGTCGAACAGCCAGTAGGGGGCGCCCGGGAGCGCGTAAGCCTCGACGTCCCAACGCTCTCGGAGGACGACGGTGCTCGTCCCCTTCGCCTTGTCCTTCGCCTCCCAGCGGTGCCTGGCCGAGAACCGCGCCGTGACCGGGCCGACGACCGGCCTGTCGAATCCATCGGCGTAGATCTTCCCGGTGCCGAAGTGGATGTTCCAGAAGTCGGGGGTCAGGTCGCCGGTTTTGGTCTTCTCGTAGGCCAGGAAGAACCCCCGATGGTGCGGGTGGGCCGAGGAGAAGTCGCCGGTGATCAGGGCCCCGGAAGGTGAATACGCCGGGTGGATGTAGGCGTCGCGGACCTGGATCTCCTTGTACTTCGGGCTGGAGACGGGGGCGGCGTTGTAGCGGAAGACCGAGTGGTCGCCGTGCTTGAGTTCGAGGGCTCCGGGTTGCTCCTCGACGAAATGCCAGCGTGGCCGGTCGGACGGGGGACCGTTTTCGGCGGCCCCGACGGGGCTCAGGTCGTAACGGGCCTCCTCACCCTTCTTGAGCGGGATCGGGATGAAGGTCACGCGGACCTTCGACCCGCCCGGAATGCGATCGGCCTGGGCGATCCCGGCCGCGATGACCTGACTTCCCGGGGCGGTGAAGACGTCGAGAGCCGCCGGGCCGGCATCGAGGGCCTTGCGGACGTCCGGCCCGAGCCGATCCTCGGCCAACTCGAACCGGACCGGCGTCTTGACGCGGTCGGACGAGCCGGCCCGGATGGTCAGGCGGATCGGCGGCGGGGCTTCCGCCCTCGCGACGGACGGCAGGACGGCGAGGGTCAGCGCGAGGACTCGGGCCGGTGAGTTGGCGCGGATCATGGGCGGTGGTCCTGTCTGCCCGAAGGGATGTCCGTCATCAGGATCGGTAATTCTCCTCCAGGCCCCAGAGGCGCTGGAGCTGGCGGTCGCGCTTGCCCTGCTCGTAGCGGTAGATGCCGATCTCCTCGACGGTCTCGCTGGGCAGGGGGACGTAGGCTTCTCGGCGCTGCTCGGCGTCGCGGAAGACGACGCCGAGGTGCTCGGAGCAGGCGTGTCCGTAGGTCTTCAGCTCGGTGAAGGCCCCGTCACTCCAGGGGGCGGCGATCTTGTAGGCGGCGGGCTCGTTGCAGCCGGCGACGTTGCACCGGACCACCATCGTCGACATCATGGGGGACCTCTCGGCGACGCTCGGGCCGGGCGTGGAGAGTCGCCCGAGGCGGGGCGACGGTCAGGCCGCCTCGCCGGGTGGGTTGGTCATGCCCATACTTTGACAGACCCGAGGTCGCTCGGCCAGACGAATCGGGGCGAACCGCTCAGGGCCTCGCCTCGCCGCGCTTGTGGGCCAGGAACCAGGCGAACAGCTCGGGATTGTCGTAGGTCTGGGTCCAGGAGTCGTGGACGGCGTCGGGATAGACGGTGAGCTTGACGTCCGAGCCGGCCTGCTTGAGGGCGTCGACCATCTCCTGCGACCGGGCCAGCGGGACGGTCGGGTCCTTGGCGCCGTGGAAGACCCAGATCGGCAGGGCCTTCAGCTTCTCGGCGTCCCTGGGGTTCCCGCCGCCGCAGATCGGGGCGATCGCCGCGAACCGCTCGGGGTGGGCCGCGGCGAGCGACCAGGTCCCGTAGCCGCCCATGCTCAGGCCGGTCAGATAGACCCGGTCGCGGTCGACCCGGTAGTCGAGGATGATCCGGTCCAGCAGCGCGTTGAGCGTCTCGGGATTCCACCCCCGGCCGGGGCTCTGGGGCGAGACGACGATGAACGGCAGATCCTTCTTCGTCTCGACGACCTTCGCCATCCCGTGCTTCTTGACCCGATTCACGTCGGTGCCCGACTCCCCCGCGCCGTGGAGGAACAGGATCAGCGGGTAGTCCTTGTCGGACTTCTCGTACCCCTCGGGCAGGAACAGCAGGTAGTCCATCTTGACCCTGGTGATGACCTCCTTCTCGAAGGTCTTCTCCTGCTGGACCCTGGGCGGATCGTCGGCCGCCCGTAAGGATGACGTCGAGGCCAGGAGGGCGGCCATCAGCGCCAGGGGAAGCGTCGTTCGTGACCTCATGATGTCGTCTCCGGGAGAGCGAAGTCGGGGGCGGGGCGTGCGTTCGCACACATACGAAGAGCGACAAATCCCGGAGGGATGATCTCGGAAGCGCCACCGAGCGGCTTTTGTAGGGCGGGTGAGCGGGAGCGAAACCCGCCGGA
>JAJYDH010000345.1 GCA_021777685.1 Planctomycetota bacterium
AGTCCGGCCCGGTCGACGTCCCCCTCGCCCGGGTCGACGCCGAGCTGAACCGCCGCCTCAAGGACGCCCGGTCCGACTCGCGAGAGCCGGCCCATCGGGTCCGGATGTCGAACCTGATCATCTACTGCGACGACTCGGAGAAGATGTGCTCGGCCGAGCCGCTGGTCCCCGAGATCGTCGCCAACCACCCGGCCCGGGTCCTCCTGCTCCTGGCCGACCCGGCCGGATCGAACGGCGGCGACGTGAAGGCTTCCGTCCTGGTCCGCCAGGTCGACGGCGACCGCCGGCTGGTCTCCGAGCAGATCACGCTCCGGGCCGAGGGCGGGGCGGTCGACAAGCTGCCGTTCGTCGTCCGGAGCCTGCTCATCGGCGACCTCCCCACCAACCTCTGGTGGGCCAGCGCGACCCCGCCGCCGACGGCCGGCCCGATCCTCGACGAGCTGGCCGAGCAGGCCGAGCAGTTCCTCTACGACAGCCTGGGCTGGGCGGACCCCAATCACGCCATCGCCCGGACCTCGACCTGGCTCGGCAAGTTCGAGCGAGACCCGAGCGGTGGGCGCTGGCGGGTCGCCTCCGACGTGAACTGGCGGCGGCTCAAGTTCTGGCGGCGGGTGCTCACCCAGGGGCTCGACCCCGCCTCCGCGCCGGGGCTCCTGGCGGACATCTCCGAAGTCGTCATCGAGCACGGCCCGCACAGCGTCGCGCAGGCGTGGTCGGTCGCCGGCTGGCTGGCGTCGAGGCTCGGCTGGACCTACCAGGCCAGCAAGCTCCGGCCGAACGTCGAGATCGCCTTCCGGTTCCAGGCCCCTCGGGGGCAGGTCACGCTCAAGATCGACCGCCTGGCCGAAGGTCCGTCGGAGATCCGCCGGGTCCGCGTCTCCGCCGGACCGGGGGGGAACCTCGGCGTCCTGGAATTCGCCTCGGAGGAGGGCAACCGGCTCTCGGTCACGCCGCAGGGGGTCGCCGTGGCGCCCCGGACCGTGACCGTCCAGCCCCAGAAGCTCGCCGAGCTGGTCGCCCGCCAGCTCTCCGACCGCGAGCCCGACCCCGTCTTCCGCGAGAGCATGAAGGTCGCCCAGCAACTGGCCCGGCACCTCGAAGGCTGAAAGGCGGGGCAAGAATCATGACCTTCACGAGCGAAGATGGATGGTCGATGGATGATGGGCGATCGGAGAGAATCCCCGGGATCTCCCGCCGATCGGGCCATCCGCCGGATCGGGTCCCGTCGGCCATCGCCCATCGGACGTCGCCCATTACAGCTAGCCTTTCGCAACACGACCGCGGGGTGACGCCGAGCCGTCGCCCAACCTCGAAGGAGAGTCGTCCATGATCCTGGCCGGCGACATCGGCGGCACCAAGACCGTCCTCGCCCTGTTCGAACCCGACGGCGGGGAACTCAAGCCGGTCCGCGAGGCGACGTTCCCCAGCCGGTCACATGCCACGTTTGAGGAGATCCTCGCGGCCTTCCTCGACGCCTCGCCGGGCTCGAAGCCCGATGCGGCCTGCTTCGGCGTGGCCGGCGCGGTGATCGACGGCCGGGCCCAGACCACCAACCTGCCCTGGGTCCTCGAAGAGGCGGCGCTGGCCCGGACCATCGGCGCCCGCAAGGCCACGCTGCTCAACGACCTGGAGGCGGCGGCCTACGGGACGCTCCACCTCAGCCTGGAGGAGAAGCACGTCCTCAATCCGGGGACCTCCAGGCGAAAGCGGGGCAACATCGCCGTCATCGCCGCCGGGACCGGCCTGGGCGAGGCGATCCTCTTCTACGACGGCGAGAAGTACCAGCCCATCGCCTCCGAGGGGGGCCACGGCGACTTCGCCCCCCAGTCCGACGTCGAGATCGACCTCCTCCGCTACCTCCGCGCGAAGTTCGGCGGCCACGTCAGCTACGAGCGGGTGCTCTCCGGCCCCGGCTTCTTCAACGTCTACTCGTTCTTCCGCGACACCGGCCACGCCCCCGAGCCCGACTGGCTCGCCGAGCGGCTGAGGACCGGAGACCCCAGCGCCGTCGTCGCCGAGGTCGGCCTGGCCGGCAACGACAAGAATTGCGAGGCCACGCTCGACCTCTTCGCCACCATCTACGGGGCCGAGGCCGGCAACCTCGCGCTGAAGGCCCTGGCCGTCGGCGGCGTCTTCATCGCGGGGGGGATCGCCCCCAAGATCCTCGCCGCCCTGACCAAGAATGACGCCTTCCTCAAGGGCTTCTTCGCCAAGGGCCGGTTCGGGGCCCTGATGAAGAACCTCCACGTCAGCGTCGCCCTCAACCCCCGAGCCCCCCTGATCGGCGCGGCCCATTACGCGCACGAGCATTGACCAAGCTACCCGTCCCGAGCGGCGTTGGGGATTGCAAGTCGCCCTTGTAGGGTGGGTGAGCGGCAGCGAAACCCACCGGAGACGGCCTCGCCGAGCGTTGGTGGGTTTCACTGCCGCTCACCCACCCTACAAGCCAGGGGGCCTCTTCAGACTCGGCAGCGAGGTAGGCCTCTACTTGCCGGGATAGTGTGTTAACCGGATGGCCCGAAGGCGATAATAAGCCTGGAACTCGGCGAACCCCTCTCTACTGTTGACCCCAGCTTGAGATGCGCCGAAATTGGGTTTGTCTTGTTCTGAAACCATCCCGAGCGATTGGGTTCATCTGCCGGGCGATCGCCGGCCCGGTTGGGTTCGAGTTTTGACGAGGCGGACGAGCGATCCGAGGACGGGCAGAGATCGGGCGACGGGGCCGGATCGGGTTGGGTTCGAGTTTCCCCGGCGGCCGGGCCCGCCAAGTCATCATCCACGACCATCGAGCGACCGAGACCGACCATGCCGACGAAGACGAGGCCGATTCCCGACTCCGTGGAGCACCTGCGACTCGCCGAGATCCACGACAGCACGTCCGGCTGGCGGAGGTGGGGGCCATACGTCAGCGATCGAGCCTGGGCCACGGTCCGCGAGGACTACTCCGACGACGGCGAGGCGTGGGACTACCTGCCCCACGAGCTGGCCCGGAGCAAGGCGTATCGCTGGGGCGAGGACGGGATCGCCGGCTGGTCCGACCGCTACCAGCTCATCGTCTTTGCCCCGGCGTTCTGGAACGGCCGCGACCGGATCTTGAAGGAGCGGCTCTTCGGCCTGGCCGGACCCGAGGGGAACCACGGCGAGGACGTCAAGGAGTACTACTTCTACCTCGACGCCACCCCCTCGCACTCGTACCAGAAGTTCCTCTACAAGTACCCTCAGGCCGAGTTCCCGTATGAACGACTCAAGCGGGAGAACGCCAGCCGAGGCGCGACCGAGCCCGAGTTCGAGCTGCTCGACACCGGGATCTTCGACGAGGACCGCTATTTCGACATCGAGGTCGAGTACGCCAAGGACTCGATGGAAGACCTGGCGATCCGGATCTCGGCGACCAACCGGGGGCCCGACCCCGCGCCCCTGCATCTGATCCCGCACCTCTGGTTCCGGAACACCTGGAGTTGGGGCCGCAAGCCCGGCCCGTCGCCCAAGATCTACCTCGGGCCGTCGACCGAGTCGACCCTGTCGCTCATCACCGACGACTCGATGATGGAGACTCTGGCGACCGTCCCCGTCGCCTACCGGATCGGCGCCCGGACCTTCTACGCCCCCACTGGCGGGACGCCGCTGTTCACCAACAACGAGACCAACTTCGCCAAGGTCTACGGCCCGGGCTCGACCAACACCACGCCCTTCGTCAAGGACGCCTTCCACCGCCAGATCGTCGACGGCGAGGACTGCACCAACCCCGACGGGATCGGCACCAAGTCGGCCATCCATTACCGGTTCGACGCCGTCCGGCCCGGCGAGACCGTCACCCTCCGCTTCCGCCTGACCGACACCTGCTACCTCGGCGACCCCCTGGCCGGGGTCGATGACGTCATCGACCGCCGGAAGGCCGAGGCCGACGACTATTACGAGGCGATCCACCCCGAGACCGCGACCGCCGACGAGAAGAACATCCAGCGCCAGGCCCTGGCCAGCATGATCTGGACCAAGCAGGCCTACCTCATCGACGTCGACGTCTGGCTCAAGGGGGACAACCCCGA
This sequence comes from Planctomycetota bacterium, assembly GCA_021777685.1. Lineage (GTDB taxonomy): Bacteria > Planctomycetota > Planctomycetia > Isosphaerales > Isosphaeraceae > Tundrisphaera. The sequence continues at coordinate 4,047 of JAJYDH010000345.1, forward strand.
CTGGCCCCCGCCCAAATCGCGCGAGCACATCCGCAACCAGCACTGGAAGCACCTGAACTCGATGCGGGTGATGACCGTCTGCGACAAGTGGGAATATCCCTGGTTCGCCGCCTGGGACCTCGCCTTCCAGTGCATCCCGTTCGCCCTGGTCGACCCGGACTTCGCCAAGAACCAGCTCTGGGTCCTCCTGTTCGAGCAGTTCCAGCACCCCAACGGCCAGATCCCGGCCTACGAGTGGGAATTCTCCGACCTCAACCCGCCGGTCCACGCCTGGGCCGTCTGGCGGGTCTACAACATGGACCGGATCAGGTCGGGCAAGGCCGATCGCGAGTGGCTGGAGCGCTGCTTCCACAAGCTGATGCTCAACTTCACCTGGTGGGTGAACAAGGTCGACAAGGAGGGGAACAACGTCTTCGAGGGCGGCTTCCTCGGGCTCGACAACATCACGGTCGTCGACCGCTCGAAGCGCTGCTCCGACGGCTCGTCGATCGAGCAGTCCGACGCGACCGGCTGGATGGGCATGTTCTGCCTGAACCTGATGCGGATCGCGCTGGAGCTGGCCAAGGAGAACAAGACCTACGAGGCCCTGGCGACCAAGTTCTTCCAGCATTACGTGCTCGTGGCCGGGGCCATGAAGCACATGGGCAACCGCGATTACTCGCTCTGGGACGAGAAGGACGGCTTCTTCTACGACGTCCTCCGCTACCCCGACGGCCGGTTCCACAAGCTCCGGGTCCGGTCGCTGGTCGGGCTGATCCCGCTCTTCGCCGTCGAGCGGCTCGAAGAGAGCTGGATCGCGCCGTTCCAGGAGTTCCGGAGCAACCTCCACTGGTTCCTGAAGAACCGCAAGGAGCAGGTCAGCGGGGTCGTCCACACGATCCAGCACAAGGACGACACGACCCACGCCCTGACGATCCTCAACCAGGAGCAGATCCGGCGGATCGCCCGGCGGATCATGGACCCCGAGGAGTTCCTCTCCGACTACGGGGTCCGGAGCCTCTCCAAGGCCCACGCCGAGCACCCGTTCATCTTCGACGGCCAGGCCGTCGGCTACGAGCCGGCCGAGGCGATCAGCAAGCTCAAAGGGGGCAACTCGAACTGGCGCGGGCCGCTCTGGTTCCCGACCAGCTTCCTGCTGATCGAGTCGCTCCGCAAGCTCGGCAAGGCGTTCGGCGGCGAGGTCGCCGGCGGGATCACCCCAGGTGTCCCGTTCAACGCGATGGCCCGCGAGATCTCCGAGCGGATGATCGCCACCTTCGCCCGCGACCGCAACGGCCGCCGGCCCGTCTTCGGCGACTCGGACAAGTTCCAGCACGACCCCCACTGGCACGATCATTTGCTATTCTATGAATACTTCAATGGGGACACCGGGGCCGGGCTCGGGGCCTCGCACCAGACCGGCTGGACGGCGCTGATCGCCAGCCTGATCGACGAGTGGCGGAATTGACCGGGGGTGGACTTCGAACCGGCGAGACCATCCGTCGAGGACCTGTACCGGACCGCCGAGGGGGGCGTGCGCGGCTCCTTCGGCGAGGACCGGGCCGGCGCCCTGGCCTACTATGCCCCGCTGGTCGCGTTCGTCCTCGGCCTCCGGCCCGCCGAGGGCGCCCGCCTTCTCGACGTCGGCTGCGGGGTGGGCTGGTCAACCTTCGCCCTGGCCGTCGCCGGGTACGAGGCGACCGGGATCGACCTGAATCCCAGGGCGTTCGAGCCCCCGGCCCATCCCCGCTGCGTCCTCCGCGAGGGGAGCGCGACCGAGATCCCCTACCCGGCCGACTCGTTCGACGTTGTGGCCTGCTACCAGTGCCTCGAACACGTCCCGGACCCCGGGCGCGCCCTCGACGAGATGGCCCGGGTCTGCCGGCCGGGGGGCTTCCTCGCGGTCGTCGGCCCCAACCTGGTCAGCCCCTTCCCCGGGCTCGCGTACCTGGCCCGGCCGTCCTCGTGGCGCAATCTCCCGCTCCGACGCCGGGCGGGTATGGCCCGGCATCCCTACGGGAACACCCTGCCGGAGATCCTCGGATTCTCCCTGCTCCGATCGGCCCAGGTGGTCGCCAAGCTCTGCCGCCGAGGGCCGGGCTTCACCATGCGCGAGCCCGACCCCACCCCGCCGTTCCACGCCGACAACGACGCCTGCTACCTCTGCAACCCGACCGACCTGATCGCTGACTTCCGTCGCCGGGGGTTCGCGATCGTCCGACGAGGCAAGCCGGGAAGGCCGCCGCTGTCCTACCTCCTCGCGGGCGGGACCTGGGTCGCGGCCCGGAAGCGCCGCCAGGACGAAGATGGGGACGCAACGCGACCGGGGCAAACTTGAAGTTGTCGGGAAGAGCCGCCCGGGACACATCGGTACGATCAGAAAGGCATTGTATTTGCCCGTTCAGATCCTCCGCGGGTCGCGGGGCCCGCCGGGGGGCGCCGGACGTGCGAGCGGCCCTCCCGCCGAACCCAATCCTGGCGGTCTTGACGGGAGTACAACGATGCGAACGCTGCGAGACTTCATCCTGCCGGCGGCCCTGGTCCTGGTCCTGGTCCCGGTCGCCCGGGCGGGCGACGACGACAAGAAGGCTTCGGACCGGAAGGGCGACGAGCAGACGATCCGCGGGGTCGTCTCCGAGGTCACGATCCTGGGCGAGACCGACATCGACTACGCGACCCGGAAGGCCGTCACCGCCGAGGCCACCTTCGTCACCATCATCGGCCACCCCGCCCATCACGAGGCGATGCACAAGGGGGGCGAGACCGCCTCGTCCGACAAGGGTAAGGACAGGGACGGCGACGTCAAGCGGACCGCCAACGCCTCGGAGAAGGACCCGAAGTCGGCCGAGCATCACCGGCACCGGATGAACGTCTACGTCGTCGCCGTCACGCCCAAGACCGAGGTCTGCGAGTGCCAGGCGACGGGCAAGTCCGGCTCCGAGTCGACCAAGGAAGAGAAGTGCGATCTCGACAAGCTGGAGATCGGCGACCGCGTCCAGGTCTGCTTCAGCCCGAAGGAGATGTCCGGGAAGTCGGGCGAGAGCCACCCGGCCAACCGGAAGCACGGGCGGCACCGGACCTACTTCAGATCGGA
>JAJYDH010000004.1 GCA_021777685.1 Planctomycetota bacterium
GCCCTCGGGATCGGCGTCGGGCAGGCCCAGCAATTCAAGTACAACGGCTGGTTGACGGGAGCGATCGTGGTCGGCACCGCGATCCTGGGGCCGATCGTCCGACCCGAGGATCGCCGATCGGGCCCCACTTTGAAGACCTTCGGATGGGGAGCGATCGCGGCCGGGGTCGCGTGGCTGGTGGTCTGGCCCTGGTATCGGTTCGTCGAGGGACACGGCGGTTACTCCGCCCTGCTCCGGCATCAGCGAAGTTATCTGGGCGGCCTCGACGCCTGGTGGCCTCATTTCCAGATCCAGGCCGACCAGTCGGTCGCGCTCTCGGGCGGGGGATGTTTGATCCTGCCCGGACTCTGCCTGGCCGGCCTGGCTCCCTGGCTCGTCCGGCCGTCGTCGACGGCCTCGGGATTGTCCCGGATCGGTCGAACTCTGATCGCCTACAGCTATGTGCTCCTCTCGTGGATCTTCGTGGATGCTCCTTACTGGCCTGGGCTCGTGTTGGCCCCCTGGTTGCTCACTCGACCTCGGCCATCGATCCGGCTGGCGGGCGTCTGGTGGTTAGTCCTCTCCGTGATGTCGCCGTTCTACCATCCCTATGCCAGGCTCTGGCTCCCCTACCACGCGGTCAACTGGCTGCTGCTGGGCTGGCTGGTCGTCGATTGGTTCGGCACGATCCTCTCGGCTCCTCCCGGGCCGGCCGTGTCGAGGAACAAGGCTCGTCGCACGATCCGGGCGGGCGCGCTGATCGTGCTCTTCGCCTGCGGGGCCACCGTCCATTTCTGGACGACGGCCTCGCGAAAGGCCCACCCTTTGACAGGACTGCTGGATCGCGGCGACTCCTTGCGTTGGGCATGCATCAAGGTTGGGACGCTACTACCGGAGGATGTCAACGGACTGCGGGTCCTGGTCCGACCTTCTGTGACCTATTATCTCCCGGACCGGGTCGCACTCCGTCCCTTGTCGGGACTGGAGCAGGCCGAGCTGCCGGGCGAGCCTCGGACATGGTTGCTGGTCGATTCCGCGATCGTCCGATCGGAGCTGGGCGGTGCTTACCCGAAGCCGGCCCGTAATCTTCTCGATCGGTTCGCGAATTACTGGGAACTCGTCGAGGAGATCCCGACGAATCTGTCGTTGCCGACGTTGCTCGACCTCGACCCGGGCGCGGCCCGCCGGGCATCGGCCGACCGCTCCGCGCCACTCTGGCTGTTCCGGCCTCGAAGGACGAGGACCCAGCGATGATGCCAGAACCTCCCGTCTCACTCTGGCCCGACCCGAAGTCGCTGGGACCGGTGACCGATCTCTACCAGTTGACCATGATGGCCGGCTACGCGGCGGCCGGGATCGACAGGTCTCCGGCGACATTTGAGCTGTTCGTCAGGAAGCTCCCGCCAGGTCGATCGTATATGGTCTTCGCCGGGCTCGAGCAGGCCGTCGGCACGCTCCTCGACCTGGCGTTCACCCGGAAACAGGTCGATGAGATTCGCCGCTGGCCGGCGTTCGAGAAGATCGACCCGGCCTGGTTCGACACGCTGCTCGATTTCAAGTTCTCCGGAGACGTCTGGGCGGTACCCGAGGGGACGGTCGTGTTCGCGGGGGAACCGCTGGTCCGGGTCCAGGCCCCGCTGGCCGAGGCGCAACTCGTCGAGACGATCCTGCTGTCGTCGCTGGGCTATCCGACGCTGGTCGCTTCCAAGGCCGCGCGGATCGTCGAGGCGGCGGAGGGCAGGGCGGTGGTCGACTTCGGTGCCCGGCGAGGGCACGGGCCGCAGTCGGGATTTCTGAACGCCCGGGCGTCGTATCTGGCAGGATTCGCCGGGACGAGCCACGTCGAGGCCGCCCGGAGACTTGGCATCCCGGCCGTCGGCACGATGGCGCACGCCTGGGTCCAATCCTTCTCCACCGAGAAGGAAGCGTTCGAGACCTTCGCCCGGCTGTTCCCGAAGGCGGCCACCTTGCTCGTCGACACCTACGACACCGACAACGGGGTCCGCCTCGCCGCGGCGATCGAGCCGCCGATCCAGGCGATCCGGATCGACAGCGGCGACCTCGTCGCCGCGTCGAAGTCGGCCCGGCAGATCCTCGACGGCCTCGACCGGCCGACGGTCAAGATCCTCGTCAGCAACGATCTCGACGAGTTCAAGGTCGCCGATCTGCTCCGCGAAGGGGCGCCGATCGACTCGTTCGGGGTCGGCACCGAGCTGATCACCAGCCGCGATGCTCCGGCGATCTCGATGGTCTACAAGCTCGTCGAGCTCGACGGCGTCGGCCGGATCAAGCGGAGCGCCGGCAAGCGGACCTATCCGCTTGCCAAGCAGGTTTATCGGTTCCGGGACCGCAACGGCGGATTCGCCCGAGACCGGGTGACGAAAGTCGACGAGCCGTCCGACGGCGAGCCATTGCTCGTGCCGGTCCTGACCGCCGGGGCGCTGGCGGGCGAGATGCCCCGTCTCGACGCGATCCGCGAGCATTGCCGGGCGCAGCTCGGGGCCCTCCCGGGATACCTCCGGGGCGTGGACGCCGGGCCGGCCTACCCGATCGAGTACAGCGAGGCCCTCGAAGCGGAAGCCGTGAAGCTCGGGCTGAAGTGAGGCGGGGGTGCCGCTCCCGGTTTTGGAGTTCGTAGGGGACGATTCGCGTCCCGTCCGCCAGGACACCCCGCGTCCCATCCGCCGATCGGATGCCTCGGGACGCGAAGCGTCCCCTACGAGATCCGAGACCACTCGCCATTCGAGAGACGACCTGCCAGCAAGGTCCAAAATCGGGAGGAGCACCCGTGAGGCGGTGGGGAGGTCTTGAGCTTTACAGCCAACGGGGGCGGAGATACGATTCGCGAGCTTTCCGCCGACTTGCTCGATCTCAGGCCCGGGGACGGAACTGCCCGGGCTTTGCGGTTTCCGTCAGGGAGGACTCCGACCGTGAACAAGCGCCGACTCGGACGCGGCCTCGACTCGCTGCTCGGCACCGAGGAGGGGGGCTCCGAAGCCTCCTCGCTGGAGAAGGGGGACCTGGTCCACATCCCGGTGGATCGGATCGACCCGAACCCGTTCCAGCCCCGCCGCCACTTCGACCCGGCCGAGATCGCGGCGCTCGCCGGCTCGATCAAGCAGCATGGAATCCTCCAGCCGATCATCGTCCGCGCGGCCGGCGATCGCTTCCAGATCATCGCCGGAGAGCGACGACTGAGGGCCAGCATCGAGGCCCAGGTCCACGACATCCCGGCCCGAGTCATGGTCCTCGACGACCGCAAGGTCAGCGAGCTGGCCATGGTCGAGAACCTCCAGCGCGAGGATCTCAACGCGATCGAGAAGGCGACCGCATTCCGCGACTATCTCCACCGCTACGGCGGGACCCAGGAGGAGCTGGCCGGACGGCTCGGCCTCGACCGCTCCACGCTCTCGAACCTGATCCGGCTCCTGGAACTTCCCGAGGAGATCCGGTCGGCCGTCCTCTCGAAGACGATCACCCAGGGGCACGCCCGGGCCTTGCTCGGCCTGCCCGACGAGGATTCGCGGGTCGCCGCCTGCCGGCGCGTCATCGCCGACAACTTGACGGTCCGGCAGACCGAGGCCCTGGTCGCCACCGGCGTCCCGACGGCCTCGAAGCCCCGGATTCGCAAGGACCAGGCCGAAGGATCGGGTGCAAAAGCCCCCCACTTCGTCGAGCTCGAAGAACATCTCAAGGTCCGGTTCGGCACCTCTGTCGCCGTCCGTCCCCGGAGTCGCGATCGTGGTCAGATCGTCATCGAGTACAATTCTCAGGAAGAATACGACCGGGTCGCCGGCCTGATCCGGGGCTCCTGAGTCGCAACGAACTGGCCTACTTACGGCGAGTCAGCCCGAGGCGGGCTCGCCGCGAACGTCACCCTGACTTCCGATCTCCGCGTTCGATTCTATCTTTTGGGGAACCCGACTTCTCGAATCGCTCCCGGTCCAATACCCCTCGATTCTCGACAAACCCGTAGCCCGGTGGCCGATCGGACGATTCCCGAACGACCACCGGGCGGGGGTATCGTAATTGCTTTTGAGAGACAAGCTCGCCCCGTCTGGTCTCGAAACCCGCTTTGGGCCGCTCGTTACACTTTGGTCGAGGATCTGATCAATTCCCGTCAGAGATGCCACTGCCGCCGAATCCACCGGGATCGCGACCAGGACGCGAACCGATGGCCGAGTTCGACCCTGGGTGACGAGTAGCGACCTCACCGATCGCGACTCGGAGAAATGATGTCGCAAGGCTCGATCGAGAACGCCCTGGCCGGACAGATGCTCCGTCTCGCCCGAGACGCGACTCTGAGAGGGATGGTTTACGACCGGTTGGGCGACTATTGCCATCAATGCCGCAACCGGCTGAACAGCCTGAAGCTGATGATCTACCTCATGACGAAGCAGTGCGCGGACCCCACGGTTGGCGTCTGGGAAGAGGTCAACCGCCATTATCGCGACCTTGAACGCAAGGTCGAACAGATCCAGACACTCTGCCGGCCGATGACGGTCTCCAGGGTGACGCTCGCTCTGGACCTCCTGATCGACGACCGGCGCGAGGCGTGGACCCGGACGATGATCGCGAGCGGAGGGTCGCTGGAGATGATACCTCCCGGGTCGAGGACAGAATCGAAATTCGATGTCGAGCGTCTCGGCGGGGCTCTGGATGCGCTCGTCGAATGGAGGGCAGGGGAGGTCGCGACGGGGCGACCTGCCAGACTCCGCTGGTGGGTCGAGCAGGGGGTCTCTCACATCTGCTGGGAGGAGCCCGTTCGACCGGAAACGGGCGTCAGACGGGCACCGACGGCCGGAGATGTGATCTGGGCGCTCCCGCTCCTCGTCCGGGTCGTCGAGGCTCATGGCGGCGACTGCCGAGTTGAAGAAAGTGGGGGATGGCGGCTCGACGTTTCATGGCCGACCCCGAACCCTGCTCCCTGATCCCGCGAGTTGCCACATGGAAGTCTATACCCGGTCGATCGGGACCATGACCCTACCCGAGGGGCCTTACGTCCTGCTCGTGGACGACGAGGATGCGAGCGTCGGCCCGCTGCGCGATCTCGTCCGATTCGCGGGATTTGCCAGCGTGGCGACGCGATCGGCCACCGATGCGCTCGCCTGTTGCTTCCATCGTCCGCCGAGGGTCGTCGTGACCGACCTGGTGATGCCCGGCCAGGACGGTCGGGCCCTGGCCCGACGGATTCGCCGGCGTTATCCCGTCCTGCCGATCGTGCTCATCACCGGGCAGAACCTCGAACACCCCGATTGGACCATCCCGCCCGACCTCTTCGAGGCGATCTACCCCAAGCCGCTCGACTTCGAACGGTTCATCGGAACCATCGAACGGCTGATGGTCGCCCCTCGGCGGGGAGGAACGGGACAGGGCCGACCTTGACCGTCCCGCCCGTCCGCTTTAGGATGCACCTGTCCGATCGATGACGGGGCGTAGCGCAGCCTGGATAGCGCGCCTGCCTTGGGAGCAGGAGGTCGCCAGTTCGAATCTGGTCGCCCCGATTCAATCTCGCCCGGTCAGTACGCCACGTCCGCCGCCGAGGCTGTTCCACGTGAAACGGCCGAGGCGAGGCGCTCTCGCCTCGGCTCCCCGAGCCGGTCGAGTAGGGTGTCGAGGATGTCGGCCGTCCGGCTCAGGCCGAGGCGGTCGCATCCCAGTTCGGCGAACGCGATCGTCGAGTCGAGGTCGCGCATTCCGCCCGCCGCCTTCACCTTGACGTGGGCGGGGGACGCCTTCCTCATCAGGAGGATGTCGTCCCGGGTGGCCCCGCCGGTCCCGTAGCCGGTCGAGGTCTTGACGTAGTCGGCGTTGACCTCGCCGCAGATCGCGCAGAGACGGGACTTCTGGTCGTCGGTCAAGTAGCAGTTCTCGAAGATGACCTTCACGATGGCCCCGGAGGAGTGGGCCGCGTCGGTCACGGCGGCGATGTCATCGCGGACGGCGTCCCATTCTCCGCCGACCGCCCGGCCGATGTTGATCACCATGTCCAGCTCGGTCGCGCCGTCGTCGATCGCCCGACGCGACTCGAAGACCTTGGCGTCGGTGGTGTGCCCGCCGTGGGGGAAGCCGATAGTCGTACCGACCTGGACCTTCGTGTTCGCCAGGATCTTCGAGGCCATCGCCACGGCGAACGGCTTGATGCAGACGCTGGCAACCTCGTAGTCGGCGGCGAGACGGCATCCGTCCTCCAGCTCGGCCGGGGTCAGGATCGGCCCGAGGAGCGAGTGGTCGATCCGCCTGGCGATCGCCTCGTAGGTGAGAATCATGGTCGCTGGCTCCGGTCGGCTTAAAGGTCCGAGAAGAGGGTGCTCTGGACCTTGTTCGGGAGCCTGGGACCTCGGGCGACGACCCGCTTGGCCGCCAGGTTCGGTCGGAACATCATGAGTATGATCAGGGGCAGATAGAGCACGATCAAGGTCCCTCCGGCGTCGAGATACCAGAACTGGCTGGCGACCAGGAGCGCCGCGGAGAGGGCGATCAGCTCGCCCAGGTTCTTCTCGGCCGGCAGGAGGGTCAGGGTGATCGCCAGGGCCAGATACGCGATCAGCACGGGGAGTCGATAGCTCGGATCGATCCCCGACCAGAAACTGCCCGTCGGCGGGGCCTCGACCCCCGGCAACAGCCCCGCCTCGGCCAGGCTCCGTGCTCCCAGGACCCTGGCCCAGCTTCCGAGCCCGGGCACCGTCAGGCCCAGCAGGCAGCAGGTCGCGGTCACGCCCAGCCCGACGCCGACGAACCGCCAGAAGCCCCGCCTTCGGTAGAACCCCGCCCAGAGCGGCAGGAGGCCGACACAGGCCGGCATCCAGCCCGCCGCCAGGCCGATCAGTGCGCCGGCCAGGCTTGGCTTCGAGTAGAAGACAAGGGCCGTCACGATCAGGGCGGCGGGGATGAGTTGCCCGGTATCCACCAGCGCGAACCGAGAGTAGGGCAAGAGCAGGTAACATGTCGCCACCGAGAGCCCGGCGATCGGCCTGTCGAAATGCTTCCAGCCGACGGCGATCAGGCCGATGACCAGGCCGAGGTGCGCCAGGCAGGCCAGGACCCGCTTGAGGATCACACGCGGTTTCTCGTTCGAGGAGAGCGACCCGGCCAGGGGCGAGTGCTGGATGGCGTGCTCGACGATCGCCTCGCCGGGGGGCTTTTCGGCGACCTTGTCGGACTTGGTGTCGGCGGGGTTCCTCTTGGTCCCCTCGTCGATCGGCAGGCTGACGGTCTCGGCGACGAACAGCCCGATCACCCCGATCGCCAGGCAGGCCAGGCCGGAGACGTTCAGGTTCGGCTCCAGGAGCGGCCTGCGGGTCAGGCCGATGTCGAGCAGACAGCGGACCAGCCAGAGGAGCGAGCCGAGGAACAGCCAGACGAACGCCCACCAGGGCGCCACGGCCCGGTTGCCGACGAGGATCATCATGCCAGGAGCGAGCGCGAAGATGAGCAGAAGGTCGAGGTTGCGGACGCTCCAGAATCGGCCGAACTTGAAGAACAGGGTGACGCAGAGCAGGAGGGTGCCGAACAGCCAGATTTCCGGCCCGATCCCCAGGTCGGCGACCAGCGAACCATTCACGACAGCCTCTCGATCGCGGGAATCATCGGGCGGGCGGGAGACCCGCCCCGGTCCTTCGCGAGCCCCGAACCCCGCCGAGCAGCCATTCTAGGAGAGTGGGCGCCGGGCTCGCAAGGGGCCGGCATCCGCCCGAGCGGGCAGGGGAGGTGAGCCGGGTCAGTCGGCCGCGAACGGGATCTCTTCTCCCGAGAGCTGGCTGAGCGCGTTGAGGGCCGCCCGTTGCTCGGCATCCTTCTTGTTCCGGCCCCAGGCGGGCGGGTAGCGATGCCGGCCGATCTGCGCGGCGATCTTGAAGCACTTCGAATGGTCGGGGCCCTTCTCGTCGAGCAGGAGGTAGGTCGGAGTCTCGCCGAACTGCCGCTGGGCGATCTGCTGGAGGTTGCTCTTGTGGTTCGTCCCCATGTGGCCCTCGACGGTCTCGTCGATCTCGGCCTCGATATGGCGGACGATGAACCGCTTGGCGGCCTCCATCCCGCCGTCGAGGTAGATCGCGCCGACGAGGCTCTCGAAGACGTCGGCCAGGACCGAGGACGGGGTCTGCTCCTGTGAGCCCATCCCCTTGCCGAGGATCAGGAACTCGTCGAAGCCGAGCCGCTGGGAGATCTTCGCGCAGGTCTGGCGGGAGACGACCACGGACTTGATCCGGGTCAGCTCCCCTTCGAGGTATTCGGGAAACTTGAGATAGAGCAGCTCGCAGACGATCGCGCCGAGGATCGAATCGCCGAGGAATTCGAGCCGCTCGTTCGAGGCCAGGCGGTGGTCGGCCCCCGAGGCGTGGGTCAGAGCCGAGCGGAGGAAGCCCGGGTTCCGGAAGGTGTAACCGAGGACTTCCTCGCAGAGGTCGAAGAGCGAAGGGGCTTCACGTTGGCTCGGGTCGTTCATGGTGGCGCCAACATGTTGACGGAGGGGCCTTGGGGTGGCGGAATACGAGGCTACTCGTCCGATCGTCCGAAGTCAACCGCGACCATCGGGGCGGGTAGGGCTGTTTCATCCTCATCTTCGTCTCGTGAAATGGGACCGGCTCCGGAGCGCGGCGGGGTGCCCGTCCCCGTTGACCCTTCCAAAGTGAGAATGGAACAACCCCGATCGGAGCGGGCACGCGCCGAATGTGCTCGCCGCGAGATTGCCAACGACGCCGACGATCGTGATAATACAGATGAGTGGTCGCCCGATCGATTTCAGGAAGGAGGTCGGGTCGCATGCGTATCGTCGCCCGATGGTGTTGGATGCCACTACTGCTCGCGGTTCCCCCTCCGGCGTACTCGCAGCATCCTCACGGCCACGGGGCCTCATTCGCCTCATATTCTAGTCCGGTCCACGTCGGATACGACGGTGGGCACGGGTGCCCTGGCGGTTATTCGCACGGCGGCCTGGGCTACGGTCTCGGCGGCCTGGGCTTCGGCTCGCTGGGTTACGGTCTCGGCGTCCCTTACTTTTATCCGTCGCCGCTCCTTGTGACCGGCCCCGCCTTCTTCATTCCGCTCTACCCGATCGTCGCGCCACCGCCCCTGAGTGTTAGCCAGCGGGGTGGGGGACTGATGCTCCCGATGCCGCCGAGGCAACTCCTCGAGCCTGACCCCCGACCTGCCCCTCGAAGGACCAACCCGGCCCGGGCGAAGGAGCAGGTCGAGATCGGCGACAGGTCGTTCCGGGCCGGCAATATCAAGCGGGCCGAGGAGAAATACAACCTCGCCGTCAAGGCCGACCCGGCGGCGCCCATGCCCCACGTCCACCTGGCCCAGGTTTCGATCGCCCGGGGCGATTACGCCGCCGCCGCCGACCACCTTCGCGACGCGGTGACGGTCTCGGCCGGAGGGAACTGGCTGCTCAACGCCCCCGACATCCAGGCCGTCTTCGGCGAGCCGGCCGACTTCGCCCGCCAACTCGCCCGGCTCGAATCGCACCTCCAGGCGTCTCCCAACGACCGAGATGCCTGGTTCGTCCTCGGCGCCGAGCATTACCTGACGGGCCGGACCAAGCAGGCGTCCGACATCTTCCAGAGGCTGGGCGACCGCAGGCCGGATGAAGCCCTTTCGGCCTTCAATAACGCCTCGAACCCGAAATGATCCGGAGCGGAGCCGCGCGGACGCAACATGGCCGAGATTCCCCGCTATTACGCGGCTGCCTGCCAGACCGACCTCCCTTGCCCGCCCGATCGCTCGGGGCTCCACGAACGGGTCGGCGTCCTTCTCAACATGGTCGATCGGTCCGTGATCGGTTATGGACCGTTCTTCGACGTCAAGCTGCTCGTCTTCCCCGAGTTCGCCCACGCCGCGCCGATCTACCCGACCGTCGAGGAGCTTCGCGACCGCCTGGCCGTGCCGATCCCCAACGAGCAGACGGATCGCTACCGCCGCAAGGCCAGGGAACACGGCGTCTACATCCAGACCGGGACGTTCCTGGAGGTCGACCCGAAATGGCCCGGGGTGGTCTTCAACACGACCTGCCTGATCGGGCCTGACGGGCTGCTCGCCCGCTACCGGAAGGTCAACCCGTGGCTCCCGTGGGAGGTCCACGCCAGCCCCCATGACCTGCCGGGTTACGACGAGCCGATGTTCCCGGTCGTCGAGACCGAGATCGGCCGACTCGGCGCGGCGATCTGCTACGACTGGCTCTTTCCCGAGGCGATCCGGGCGCTGGCGATCGGCGGTGCCGAGGTCCTGATCCGGGTCTCGGCCTACATGGACCCCTGGGGCTCGACGCCGCCGATGGACTGGTGGACCCTGTTCAACCGGGCGAGGGCGGTCGAGAACTTCGCGTTCGTCGTCGCGGCGAACCAGGGGGCCTCGGCCTCGAACTACCCGCCGTTCTCGTGGCCGGGCGGGAGCATGGTCGTCGATTTCGACGGCCGGATTCTCGCCCAGGCCGACCCCGGGCCGGGAGAGAAGATCGTCGTCGCGCCGATTGACCTGGCGGCGCTCAGGGCCGAGCGGGGCCGCAGGGCAGGGCACCACTTCCTGGATCACCTCCGGACCGACGCCAACCGGGGGAAGTTCGCCGCCCGCCCGGCTGGCATTCCGCCTCTGGATCGGTGATGCTCGAAACCCGATGATTCGACCGCCCTTCTCCCGCGATCAGTCGAGGACGGCCCCGATGAGGACAGGCAAGGCCGGGCGGCTCGCCCTGGCGATGGCGGTTGGCTTCGTGTTCATTTCGGGCTCGTGCGGAAGGCCGGAGCCGAAGGTCGATTGGGCGACCCGGGACGAGATCCCGCCCGACCGGCTGAAGGCCGTGATGGACGCCCACTTTCGAGGGCTCGGGGCGATCGAGCGTTACGAATACGCGGACGCCGCCGACGCCTTCCGGGAGGTCCACGAGAAGGCCCCCGGCTGGGTTCCCGGCTCGATCAACCTGGCCATCGCCCTCCTCAACCAGGGAGGCGAGGCGGCGGCCAAGGCCAAAGGGCAGGGCCAGGCCGAGCTGACCGGCGCCCCCCGAAAGAACATCGACGACGCCGTCCGGTTGCTCGACGAGATCCTGGCCCGCCGGCCGGACGACCCCTGGGCCCTCTTCTGCCGCGGGATCATCTCGGAGAGCGAGGGGAAGATCGAGGACGCACACCGCGACTTCAAGAGGGTCACGGAGATCGACCCGCTCGACGCCAACGCCTGGCTCGAACGGGGGAGTACCATGACCGAGCCGGGCAAGACCTCGATCGAGCCCGCCTCGCCGTTGCTCCCGGAGCAGACCTCGTGCTTCGCCCGGGCGCTGGAGCTGAATCCGAATCTCACGACCGCGATGTACAAGCTCTCCAGGGTCCGGGGCTATGCCGGCAATCGGGTCGAGCAGAAGAAGCTCCTCGACCGCCAGTCTCGGATGGACCCCGACAAGAATTACGCGGGCTCGGGCGAGCTGGCGAAGCTGGTCTATGGCGAGATGGGCCGGTACGCGAAGGTCATCGACCCGTTCCCCCGCGAGAAGGTGACGACAAGCCCCGCGCCGGCACCCCGGTTCGACCCTCCGGCCGAGATCCGGGTGAAACTGCCCGACGGGCACCGCTGGGCGACTTCCGTCGACTTCACGGGCCCGCTCGCGGTGATCGGCCGGGCCCGCGCCCGATTCGGGCAGGGGGTCGCGACCTTCGACGCCGACGGCGACGGCCGGCTCGACCTTTATCTGACCTCCGCCGTCGTCGGCCCCAAGGGGGTCCATGACGTCCTCCTGATCAACCGGGGGGAGAACCGCTTCGATGACGCGACGGCTTCGGTTGGACTGCCCGAGGACAGGGCCGGTCTGGGGATTGCGGCCGGCGATTTCGACGCCGACCGCCGGGTCGACCTGTTCCTCACGGGCGTCGGCGACCAGCGGCTCTATCGCAACCTCGGCGGCCGGTTCGAGGACATCACGAAGGCCGCCGGTGTCGCCGGAGGCCCGCCAGCGGTCGTGCTCTCGGCACGATGGCTCGACCTCGACCAGGACGGAGACCTCGACCTCTACGTGCTGAACCACGCGCCGGCCTCGGAGGCCGAACGCTGCTTCGGGCCGAACCCGCCGGGCGGCATCGCCAACTTGGCGTACCGGAACGATGGCCAGGCCGCGCCCGTGGCCGGCAAGATCGAGAGCAACTGGGCGCCGATGGCCGTCTCGGCCCCCGACTTCGGGGCGTCCGCCGGGCTCTCGATCGCGTTCTCGATCTCCTTCCCGGGTGCCGAGGCCCTGTCGGCGGGGCAGGGCCCGCATACCTCGGTGGCCGCGCTCGACATCGACGACGATCGCGATATCGACCTGATCGTCTCCGCAGACGGAGTGGCCCCGCTGGCGATCCTCAACGATCGGGCCGGGGCGTTCCACGCGGAACCTTTGAAGTCCATCCGCACCGACAGCCCGATCGCCGGGATGCTCGCGGCCGACCTCGACAAGGACGGCCGGACCGAT
The DNA here is from genome assembly GCA_021777685.1 of Planctomycetota bacterium. Lineage (GTDB taxonomy): Bacteria > Planctomycetota > Planctomycetia > Isosphaerales > Isosphaeraceae > Tundrisphaera. The sequence goes on from JAJYDH010000004.1 coordinate 12,419, forward strand.
CTCGTCGCGGTGGGGCCGGGCGGGCGGGCGACGGCCTGGCGAAACGCCACGACCCGGACGGCCGAGGGGTGGAAATTTGATTTCGCATCGCTCCCGATCGAGGCGAGAGGCTGGCGAGCGGCCCAGGCGATCGACCTCGACCTCGACACCTGGACCGACCTCGTCGGCCTGCCGGATGATCCCGCGTCGCCGAGCCTCGGGTGGTCGAGGAATGCCGCGAGCCGGCTGGAGACCAGGCCGCTCCCGCTCGCTCCCGGGGAAACTCCAGGGGTCACACTCCAGGGTTTCGCGCTGGCCGATCTCGTCGGTGATCCGCTGCCGGACCTGGTTCTCGTCCCCGAGGGCAAGCCGCCCCGAATCGCCCGGAATCTCGGCAACGGCCTCCACTGGCTGGCGGTCGACCTCGCCGGCCGTTGGCATATCGCCCCCGAGCACACCCGGACGAACTCCGAAGGGCTGGGGGCCCGGCTCTGCCTGGAAGGGCAGGGGATCAACGTCCCTTACGACCATACGACCCCCTCGGCCGGGCTCGCGCAGTCGGTCGGCCCGGTCGTGCTGGGGATGGGCCAGAACGCCTCGGCCCCGCTGCTTCGAGTCCGGTGGCCCGACGGTGTCATGCAATGTGAGCTGAACGTCACCGCCGACAAGACGCTCCGCCTGATCGAGCTCAGCCGGAAGACCGGCAGTTGCCCGGTACTTTTCACGTGGAACGGAGCCCGGTTCGAGTGCCTGGGCGACTTCCTCGGCGGCGGCGGTCTCGGCTACCTCGTCGCCCCGGGCGTCTTCGGACAGCCCGACCGCGACGAGTCGGTCGCGATCGCGCCGGGGCAGCTTCAGGCCGTCGACGGCCTCTACCGGCTGAGCGTGGTCGAGCCGATGGACGAGGTCGCCTACCTCGACAAGCTGACCCTCGACGTTGTCGACCGCCCTCCGGGAGTTTCATCGACCCCCGACGAGCGGTTCGCCCCCGAGGGGCCGAGGCCGACCGGCCAGACCATCGCCTGGTCGAGGTCGATCGAGCCTGTCCGGGCGCTCGACCACGAAGGCCGAGACGTCACACCCGAGATCCGCGCCTGGGACCGCCGGACCGTCGACCGCTTCCGGCTGCTCCGGGGGTGGATCGGCTACGCCGAAGACCACTCGCTCATCCTCGATTTCGGCGATCGTCTGGCCGGTCTCGGCCCCGACGAAAAGCTCGTCCTCTGCCTCGCCGGCTGGGTCGAGTACCCGTACTCGCAGACGAATTACGCGGCCTCGACGGCCGGCCTCGCCCTGCGGCCTCCAGTCCTCGAACGCCAACGACCGGACGGGGGCTGGGAGACGATCGACCCCCACCCCGGCTATCCGGCCGGGCTCCCGAGGATGATGACGGTCGACCTGACCGGGAAGGTCTCCGACCCCCGCTGCGTGCTCCGTTTGACGACGAACATGGAACTCTACTGGGACCAGGCGTTCGTCGCGGTCGTGGACTCCGCGGCCAATATCCGGACCAGTTCCCTGCCCGTGGCCCGCGCGACCCTGGGGGATCGGGGCTACCTCCGCGAGGTCTCGCCCGACGGCCGACTCCCGCTTCTCTACGAGTACGACCGCGTCGACCCCGCCCCGCTCGCCCGGATGAGCGGCTTCCTGACGCGGCATGGCGACGTCGCCCGGCTCCTGACCGTCGACGACGATCACCTGTGCACGGTCGGCCCGGGTGACGAGGTCCGGCTCGAATTCGAAGCGACCGGCCTGCCGGCGCTTCGCGAAGGGTGGACCCGGAGCTTCGTCCTCCGCGCGACCGGCTATTGCAAGGACGCCGACCCCTTCACCGCCGGGAGCGATGCGGTGGGGCCGCTCCCCTGGCGGACGATGCCCCCATATCCGTTCGAGGGTAAGCCCGAGCGTCCCACGGACCCCGACTACGCGACCTATCTCCGCGAGTATCAGACCCGGCCGGCGGGGATGCGCTGATCGTCAATCCTGGCGGAGCCGATCCCGGTCGATGCCCGGTTTGGACAGCGGCCATCCTGCGACATCCGCCCCGTCGGGCGAGGGCTCGACGTGGACCAGGACGTCGCGGATCGGCGCGAAATGGTCGATCACTCGGTCCTTCACCGCGTGGGCGATCGCGTGGCCGTCCTTGACGCTGTGGTCGGGGTCGACCTCGACGTGCATGTCCACCAGGTACTCGAGCCCCACCTTGCGGACCCGGAGCGTCTCGACCCCGCGAACCCCTTCGACGGCGAGGGCCTCGAACCGCACGGCCATGAGCAGTTCCGGGTCGGCCTGGCGGTCCATCAGGTCCTGGATGTTGCCCCAGAGCAGGGTCCCGCCGACCCACATCACCGACAGGGCCACCACCACCGCCGCCGCGTGGTCGGCCCAGTGCCAGGCCGGCCCTCCCCAGCGGGCCAGCCCGACTCCGGCCACGACGGCGATGCTGCCGAGCGCGTCGAGCCGGTAGTCCCAGGCCGTCGCGAGTAGCGCGGCCGAGCCGGTCTCGCGGGCCACCCGCCGGGCGTAGCGATAGAGGCATTCCTGGAAGACGGCCCCGCCCAGGGCGATCAGCAGCGTGTACGCCGAAGGCATCGTCTTGTCGCCGCCGATCGTACCGATGGCCTCACGTCCGATCCCCAGCGCCAGGAGGATCAGCATGAGCGCGACACCGGACCCCGCGACGGCCTCGAACCGGGCGTGCCCGTAAGGGTGCTCGTTGTCGGCCGGCCGCTGCGCGACGAGCAGGGCGCCGAGGAGGGCCGCCGAGATCGCCGCGTCGACCAGCGAGTGGACCGCGTCCGAGACCAGGGCCAGCGAATGCCCGAAGACGCCGCCGAGCAGCTTCGCCAGCCCCAGGCCGAGGCTCACGGCGATGCCCCAGGCCGCCGCCTTCCTCGCCTGGCGATAGAGATCAAGGCTATTCAACGATCCGGCCCCCGCCCGACCCGGTCAACGGACCTTCCTCGGATCTGCCAACGCTCGGTCATCGTCCGGCCGCACCCCTCGGGCCGGTTGCCGATTTCCTGTTCGAAGGCGGCACCTTCGGAGGCTCCTTGGCTTGGGCCTCCCACTCGGGGATCTGGGCCTCAAGATAGGATTTCAGATTCTTGGGCAGCTTCTTGTCGGCGTGGGGCGTCAACTCGTCGAGCTGGAGGGCCCGCTTCCCCTCGCTCGCGGCGTCGACGAACATCCCGATCTCGGCGCTCGCCTGGGCCAGCTCGCCGCGCAGGGTTGCGTTCGTCGGGTAGATCGACGCGGCCCGACGAGTCGCCTTGACGATCGTGGACCGGAGCGAGAGCAGTTCGAAAGGCTTGGCGTTGTCCGGCATCTCGCTCAGGATCGCCCGTGCGTAAGCGGCCTGGCGTCGCCGGAGCCCCAGGTTGTTGGGGTTCCGCCATTTCGAGTCGAGGGCATCATCCATGGCGATCAGCACCCTGGTCCAGAGCGATTGCTTCCGCGCGGCGACCTCGGGCGAATGCCAGTAGGCGAACTCCAGGTCGGCCAGCGAGATCCAGGGGCGGACGTTGTAGTGGTCCGCCTCGATCGACCTCTTGTAGGCTTCCCGGGCGATCTCGAAGGCCGGCGGGCGGGAGGCCATCGCCGCATCGCCGACGGCCCGTTCGGCCTCCGACTTCCAGAACGGCATGACGGCGCCGAAGAACGTCCCGGCCAGCGCCGCCCAGGCGACGGCGAGGAGTGCCGTCGGCCCTAGGCCGCCGACGATTCGGAGCCGACCGCAGGCCCGGTCGTCTCGGAGGTTCAGCCCGAGCGCCAGCAGGACCCAGAGCGACATCGCGACCGAGGGCATGCCGATCCCGCCCGCCGCCAGGAGGTTAATCGCCAGCGCCAGCACGGCCACACCCAGGCCCGCCGCCGGGATCGGAAGGCGTCTCCAGAGGGGCGCCCCCAGCATCGCCGCGGCGCCCCATGCCGCCCCGAGGATCAGCCAGCGGGCGAGCGAGTCTCCCGGCAGCATCGGGTTGAGTTTGCCCAGAGTCCAGACCGCGATCCAGCCGAGTCCCGCCGCCCCGAGCAGCCAGGCCGATGGTGAGTCCGACTTGTCGTCGATCGTCGCGTCGACCTGATCCCGAGATGGGCCGAGGATCTCCCGGAGCCCGATCCCGATGGCCGCGAGCAGGGCGACCACCGCGATGACGCCCGCGGTCGCCCAGACCTCCAGGACCATGTTGTGCGGGTCCTGGATCTCCTCGCTGGCCTGGGGCAGCTTGTGGCCGAGGTACGGGCCGGCGAAGTTGGCCGGGCCGAGCCCCGACCAGAAGGTGCTGTGCGAGCCGGGTTTCGCCCCATCCGGCCCGAATGCCCCGGCGGCGATGCCCTCCGGGGAAGGGGCGTCGGTGATCACCCCCCACGCGCCGACCCAGTATTCCCAGCGATAGCGGAGCGATTTCGGGGCCTCGGTGATGACCTGGATGTCGAGCTGTTTCGTCGCCACGCCCCCGGCCACGAGGCCGACGACGAGCACGGCCAGGCCGACCCCGGAAATCGCGATCAGCCGGGCCGGCACCGCGCGCCGGGCCCGATAAGCCAGCACGAGCAGGGCCACGAACAGGCCGATATCGGCGCTCCGGCTCTTGGTCAGGACCAGGCAGGTCAGCATGACGAGGCCGGGGACAGCCGCCAGGGCGAACGCCACCAGCCGCGATCCTCGCCCTTCGCGTCGGGTCAGGTTCTCCAGGGCCACGGCGAAACCCAGGGCCATCGGCCCGACCAGGAACCCGGCCAGCGAATTCGCCAGCGCGAAGGTCGAGAACGGCTCGTTCGAGTGGAGCAGCCGGTCCGCCAGGTTCGCCTCCGCCGGGGTGCCCGGTTCGATCCCGAGTTGTTGAAGGACCTGTTGCGGGTTGCGGATGTAGAGGTCGCGGAGCTGCGCGAACTCCACGGGGATCTGGTAAAGCCCGTAGGCCGAGACCGCGACCGCCGTCGCCACGACCGCACCGGCCAGAGTGGCCGACTCGGCCCGGGTCCGCGGGAGGTTCCGGACCATGAAGTAGAGGAGGCCGAGCGCCCCCCATTCCCAGGCCATCGTGATGGCCGATCGGCGCTCGGCGGCGTGCGACGCGCTGGCTCCGACGAGCAGCATCAGGGCCAGGACCGCCGCGTCGGCCCACGACCAGCGGACCCGGAAGGTGCCCGTGAACAAGTACGAAGCGATGGCGATCGCCGACGTCGCCAGCATCGCCAGGACCCAGACCAGGCCGGAGCCGGAATCGGCGTCCTCGCTCGGGAAGTAGGCCCGGGAGACGAACAGCATCCCGGCCAGCCCGAGCGCGATCCGCCGGAGGGCCTCGCCGAGCTTCGCGAACGCCTCGTCCCCCGGCTCGTCCAGATCGGGACGGATCCTGGAAGGGTCGTTCGACGGGGACCGGGGGGCCTCAGGGGCCGACTTCGCTCTGGGGGCTCGACTCGCCATCGCGACGCTCCGGCCGGTTCGTGTTCGTGGAGACTTCGAGGAGGGCCACCACCCCGAGCAGGCAGAACGTCTGGGCGACGACCACGCACGCCCCCGCCCGATCCATCCACGGCCGGGGCAGGAGCAGGGCGCCCAGCCCGCCCGCGAGGGTGACCAGATAAATCGTCCGGACCGCCAGCGGCGGCGTCAAGCCGCGGTCGACGAGCCGGTGGGAAAAGTGACGCCGATCCGCCTCGAACGGGCTCCGCCCCTCGCGGAGCCGGATCAGTATCACCGACGTCGTGTCGTAGAGCGGCACCGCCATCACCAGCAAGGGGGCGAGGACTCCGTAGGGCGAATATCCCTGCTGGGGCCGGGTGAACGTCCCGACCACCGTGAGCGTCCCCAGCAGGAACCCGAGGAAGTTGCTCCCGGCGTCCCCCATGAACAGACGGGCGGGATACCGGTTGTGGACCAGGAACCCGGCCAGGGCCCCGACGAGCACCATCAAGACCGCCGGGACGAACCGACCCTCGACCTCGACCTGGGCCGCGACGAACAGCGAGGCCGCGATCAGCCCCACGCCGGCCGCCAGTCCGTCCATGTTGTCGAGGAAATTGAAGGAGTTGGTCAGCCCCACGATCCAGAGGACCGTGATCGCCCCGGAGACGACCGCCGAATTGAGCGGCCAGAAGAGCGTCACGCGGACTCCGGACGCGACCAGGATCGCGGAGAGCCCGACCTGGACGCCCAGTCGCAACTTCCAGCCGAGCCCGAAGCGGTCGTCCGCAAGGCCCATCGCCATGATGAGGGTCGCCAGCCCGAGGATCAGCGCCAGTTCGCCGCTCCGCTCCCAGGCCCCTCCCGCGTGCCGGGCGAGAGCCTCCGGGAGCCAGGGCCGTCCGGGGCCGAGGGCCAGGGCCCCGCTCCCGAGCATCAGGACGACCGTCAGCCAGATCGCCACCCCTCCGGCCAGCGGGGTGGGGGCCCGGTGCGCCTTCCGTCCGCCGGGCCTGTCGACCAGGTCGAACCGGGGTGCCAGAATCCTCGCCGCCGCGCAGAGGGAGACGCTCAGGACGAACGACGTCAGGACGAGGACGACGCCGACGATCGCCAGGGTCACGGCTCGTTCCCCGGATCACGCGACGGCATGCCTTTCGTCCCCCGATTGACCAGGGCGAGCGAGAGGCAGGCGATCATCAGGGCGGCGACCATGGCCGAGATACCCAGCAAGGTGGCCCATTCGACCGGCCTGTCGGGGGGCCAGGCCGGGCTGGCCCCCCCTCGGAGCACGTATCCGAACACGAGGGGGCCGCCGAAGGTGAGGATCGTCATCGCCCCGAGCAGGACGAGGGGGAGCCGGGACGGTCGGGCGCTCATTGTCCCCTCGAAGCGGCCCGGGAGATCCGCCGCTCGGCCGAGACGTTCTCCATCCCGCGACGGGTCGTCTCCAGCTCGGCGAGGATCGCCTCGTCGGCCGTGGCCGCCGAGACGTTGTGGGCCGAGGCGTCGGTCCGCCACTTGACCTCGACCGTCCCTTCCTTGAGACCGCGCTCGCTGATGACGATCCGGAGCGGGATGCCGATCAGGTCGGCGTCCTTGAACTTGACGCCTGGGCGCTGGTCGCGGTCGTCCACCAGGACATCGTAGCCCGCCGCCTCGAACTTCTTCTCGAGCGCCTCGGCCGCTTCCATCACGGCCGGGTTGTTGAGCTGGAGCGGGGCGATGAGGACGTGATAGGGCGCGAGCGAGAGCGGCCAGACGATCCCGTTGTCGTCGTGCCCGGCCTCGACGGCCGCCGCGACGATCCGGTTCACGCCGATCCCGTAGCAGCCCATGATGACCGGGATCTCCTGCCCCTTGTCGTCGAGGAAGTGCGCCCCCATCGCCCGCGAATACTTCGTGCCGAGCTTGAAGACGTGGCCGACCTCGATCCCCTGGTTCTCGACCATTAGCCGGCCGCACTTCGGGCAGGGGTCGCCGCCGACGGCGTTCCGGAGGTCGAGCACCTTGTCGAGCGGGAAGTCGCGACCCGGGACAACTCCCGTGAGGTGGACGTCCAACTTGTTCCCGCCGACGACGACCGTGGGCATGGCGGCGACCGAGCGGTCGACCGCCAGGGGGATCTTGATCTCGACCGGGCCGAGGAACCCCATCGGGGCCCCCGTCGCCTTCTCGATCGTCGGCGCGTCGGCCTGCGTCAGGGTCGTCGCCCCGAAGGCCCGGCGGACCTTGGCCTCGTTGGCCTCGTGGTCGCCACGGACCAGCGCGGCGACGGGCCGGCCGTCGGCGAGGAAGACCAGGAGCTTGGCGGTCTCCGCCTCGGTGATCTTGAGGAAGTCGCAGATCTCCTGGATTGTCCGGCGGTTGGGAGTTTCCACCGGGGCAGGGGAGGGCGCGTCGGGAGTGGCGGCAGGTATGGCCGGTGCCTCCGACGGGGCGCCGATCTCGGCCCGCTCCTTGTTCGCGGCGTAGTTGCAGGCGGGGCACTGGACGATGGTGTCCTCTCCGGTCGAGGAGGGGACCATGAACTCGTGCGACGAGTCGCCGCCGATCGGGCCGCTCTCGGCCTCGACGATGGCGTAGGGGATGCCGCAGCGGTCGAAGATCCGGCAATACGCCTCGTACATCGCGTCGTAGCTGTCGTTGAGCTGCTCGACGTTGGCGTCGAAGCTGTAGGCGTCCTTCATCAGGAATTCGCGGGTCCGCAAGATCCCGAACCGGGGGCGAGGCTCGTCGCGGAACTTCGTCTGGATCTGGTAGAGCGTCACGGGGAGCTGCTTGTACGACCGGACGAGGTCGCGGACCAGGTCGGTGATGACCTCCTCGTGGGTCGGCCCGAGCGCGAAGTGCTGATCGCTGCTGGTCTTGAGCTGCATCAGCAGGTCGCCGAACGTCTCGTACCGGCCGGACTCCTTCCAGAGCTCGACCGGCTGGAGCGCGGGCATCAGCAGCTCGAGCGCGCCGGCGGCGTCCATCTCCTCGCGGATGATCCGGACGACCTTGCTCAGGACCCGGAAGCCGATGGGCAGATAGGTATAAGCGCCCGCGCCCAACTGGCGGACCATCCCCGCCCGGAGCAGGAGCTTATGGCTGGGGGCCACGGCATCGGCCGGGGTTTCCTTGAGCGTCGGGATCAGGGCTTTCGACCAGCGCACGAATCGGCTCCGTTTCAATCCGCCCCCGGTGTCGGCCCGGGGGATGGAAAAGGGGGATGGCTCCGCAGCGAGGCCGAGGTGCCCATCCCCATTTTCGGAAAAGACGTCTCCACAGAATCGGCACAGTCTATCAGATCGGCCCGGCGGATCGCAGTCCCAACCTCGGGATTCGGACCGATCGTCGCAGCCCCCACAGTCCCGACGTCCCTTACGTCGCCTACGTCGTTCACTTGAAGACCTTACGTCTCCCGAACTGCTGAAATGGCCCCAATTCCCGAGGCGGGCGAGACGAACTAATGACCGTGGGATGGTCGACCCGCGCGGCAAGATGGGCCGTCGGGGACGGCCGGCGGATTTGCGAATCGCACTCGGTTCACCGGTGCCGAAGGGACGAAGCAGGTGGTCGATCGTCCCGGCCAGGGGCGGGGCCGAGTCCTCCGGGCCGCAGGGAGGTGAGAAGTGTTCCCGAATGATTCCCGGCGCCAGCGCCGGAGCGATCGTCCCCGACGCGGTCCGGAACGGATCGTCGTCGAGGGGCTGGAAAGTCGCCAGTTGATGACCTACTCGCCGTTCGGCTTCTCGCTCCCGCAGCTCGCGGTCACGGGATACGCCGCTCCGGTGGCCGCCTGGGGCGGGCCGCTCGCCATCGACGTGACGGTGCAGAACCAGGGGGCCAGCTCGCTGATCGAGCCGCTGAACCTGTCGCCGGGAACGACCAACAACACGCTCTATTCGCCGCCGACGAACAGCACGGCCGACGCCGTCCCGACGACGGTCGAGGTCTTCGCCGCGGCCAGGCCCAACGCGAATTCGGGCCAGGTCCTGATCGACACGATCACCATCCCCAGCGTCACCCAGAACAGCTCCTATGAGGTCCTCTCCGACATCGGCCTGCCGGCCAGGCCCAGGGGGTTCCCCGGCGCCGGCGGGAAGGTCTATCTGACCCTGGTGGTCGACAACAACCAGTCGATCCTCCAGAGCAGCCAGGCGCTGAACATCTACCGGGTGCCCAACCCCGTCCGGATCGTGGCCCCCGCCCTCCCCAACCTCCAGGTGACGGCGGTCGACATCCCCTCGCCGCTCCAGCGCGGAGACGTGATCGCCCCGACGATCCAGATCGCCAACCTGGGCGCGGGCAACCCGGCCTCGCAGGGGCCGGTCACGGTCGAGCTGGTCGCCTCGCTGAACAAGACCTTCGGGCCGGGCGATGCGGTGCTCGGGACTTACACGATCACCAGCCTGCCCGGCGTCTCCGAGGTGCCGACCCAGCTCGGCACGCTGCCGACCTCGACCAACTTGACCCCGCTGCCGAACGTCAACACGACGACGCTGTCGCCGATCAAGCTGCCGTCGACTCCGGGCAAGTATTACATCGGGATCGTGATCGACCCCAAACACACGATCAACCAGACCTACGCGCCGAGGGCCGCCCTGAGAGACCCGATCCTGGTCCAGCCGAACGACTCGCAGTTGCCCCCCTCGACCCTCCTGGTCAACACCAACGGCACGATCCCGGTCTTCCCCGAGCTTCCGTCCGCGGTGATCCCGCCGCCGACCTCGACGACGCCCGTGGTCTTCCCCCAATTCCCGGTCACGACGACCATCAACACGACCCTGGTGCCGACCCTCGGCCCGGTCGCCTTCTCGGCCAGGAAGCCGAAGGGCAAATGACCGTGTGAGGGCGAGGATCGTCCCGCCCGACCCTCGACATCCCCGCGACCGAGGCCGGGCGGATGAGATCCGCCCGGCCTCGGCGCGTCGACGGACCGACCTTCCTCAATCTCGCCGCGGCGGGTCGCTCCCTTGACCCCGCCGAGCGCCGGTCCCTACAATCGGGCCAATCGTGGGCCGCACCGCCCGACTCTCCTCCTCTCGACCCGCACCGATCGGCCCTCGCGCATGACCCGTCGCTTCGTCAACCAGCTCGCCAACGGGGATTCGATCGACGACGTCTTCCTCGTCGCCGACAAGCAGCTCCGGGCCAACCGCCAGGGCAACCTCTACCTCCATCTGGAACTCCGGGACAAGACCGGGACCGTCGGCGCCCGGCTCTGGAACGCCAGCGAAGGGCTTGCCCGGACCTTCGAGCCGGGGGATTTCCTCCACGTGAAGGGGAAGATCCAGGTCTTCCAGGGCGCGCTCCAGATCATCCTCTCGCACATCGAGGGGGTCGCGGCGGACCAGATCGAGCCCGAGGACTTCCTGCCGCAAAGCTCGCAGAACGTCGCCAAGTTGACGGCCAGGCTCCGCGAGGTGCTGTTCGGTCTCCGGAATCCCCACCTCCGGGCCCTGGCCGAGTGCTTCCTGATCGACGAGCCGTTCGTGACGCGGTTCACCACCGCCCCGGCCGGGATCAAGAACCACCACGCCTACCAGGCCGGCCTGCTCGAGCACGTCGTCACGATGCTCAACGTCGCCGACCGGATCAGCGACCTCTATCCCGACGTCGACCGAGACCTCCTGATGATGGGGATCTTCCTCCACGATGTCGGCAAGGTCGCCGAGCTGAGCTACGACCGCGCCTACGGCTACACCGACGAAGGGCAGCTCGTCGGCCACCTGGTCATGGGCGTCGAGATGCTGAGGGACAAGGTCGAGCAGTCGGCCGACCTGACCGGCGAGCCGTTCCCGAACGAGCTGCTGCTCCGGCTCAAGCACATGATCGTCAGCCACCACGGCGTCCCCGAGTTCGGCAGCGTCAAGCTGCCGATGACGCCCGAGGCGATCGCGCTCCACTACCTCGACAACCTCGACGCCAAGATTCACGCCTTCACCCGCGAGATCCGCGACGACCCCTGCAAGGACACCACCTGGACCCCCTACCAGCCGAGCACCAACCGCCGGCTCTACAAGGGAGGGCAGGGGGCCGAGGCGGTGAACGGCGAGGAAGTCAACGCATGACAGAGGAACTGCCCTCGAACGATGCAGGTCGGGTTATCGAAAAAACCGGGACGGCAGGCGGGCAGATCACGCGACCTCGAATGACCCAGGATGAGATTGCAAAGGAGGCCCAACGGATCATAGATGATTCTATCAGGAGGAACGCCCCGCTCGAAGTCGCGATTGTTGGTATACTGGCAAGCGTGGCTGCCGTGGGGATCTTTCTCCTCGTGAATGGGACGGCTGAACGTCGATGGGAACTCCTGGCTTCCGGCTCGTCGTGTGCATTCGCCGTGGGCTGGCCCGTCGCTCGGCTGGTTGGGATGTGGAAGTTCAATCACGCTCTCAAGTCCCTCCCGGCGATCATTCGCATGTCGGATACCAAGAGTCGCCAAGAGTTGCTCTTCCGGTTCGTTGATCGGCTGATCGACAAACTTTAGGAGCCATGAGCCGATGGACCCTCGCCATAAGGCCCTGATCGAAGTTCGCGAACTCCTCAAATCGGAGGGTTGGGCTCCAGACGCTTCCGGAGCAGCTCCCCCGGTCGATCTACCCGTCCCGAGAGTCATCCTCCGGCCGAACCCAATCCTAGCTATTCTCTGCGCAGCGGCCATTGCCACGAATTTCATTCTGATTGGATCAAATCATGACCTGCGTGCGGCGAGGTTGGCAACCTTATCCGTGGAGCGTGTCCGCCTCTTTATTGGCAGAGCAGAGAGACAAATAGATCCATCCACCTCGCCGATCTTCGTGACCATCGACGGTGATTGGGTATGGGGTGCGGAGCCAAGAGTCGGGTTGGGGAGAGGCCGGCTCCGCGAGAAGGCTAACGATTTGCCCCGGATCGAGATCGAAGGCAGAAACATTCTTCAGGTTTGGGAGAAAGGCGACGGAGGTCGAGCCATCCTGATCGGCCAGGCGGCTGTCTCCACGGATCATTTTGATGGGACGATCTTCGAGGTACGAGTCGATCCCTTGGGGCTGGACGGTCAGGCCGCATCGGTCTACGAGGGAAAGGATAATCATCCCACGACAGCTTTTTCACTGATCCTTGTCTCGTTGAAAATCGACAAGGGACGGAGTCTGACTGACTCATCACTGGGCCTGCGTACCGGCAATTAATGCCGCTTCCAGGTCGCCCTGAGATCATGCCCGCCGGCAATTTTGGACTACGAGGACGGACATGGACGACCCAGCCGCTGTGGTCCTGGCCCTCGTGGTCGACCCGGATTACGAGCCGCTCACCATCAAGGGCCTGGGGCGGAAGCTCAAGGTCTCCGACGAGGATTATCCGGGCTTCCGGAACGCGATCAAGCACCTCATCAAGCAGGGCAAGGTCGACCTGGCGAAGAATAAGACGATCCGCAAGGCCGAGTTGCACCAGGGCGGGACCGTCACCGGCACGTTTCGCCGGAGTTCGAAGGGGTTCGGATTTGTCAGGCCGACCACCTCGACGAGCAAGGCCGACCAGATCTTCATCCCGGTCGACGCCGGCCGAGACGCCTCGACCGGCGACGAGGTCCTGGTCAAGATCGTCAAGAAGGCCAAGGGGCCGGGCTACAACCCCGAAGGGCGCGTCGTCCAGGTCGTCTCGCGGTCCTCGGGCCTGTTCGTCGGCAACTATTTCGAAAAGAACGGCTCTGGCTACGTCAAGATCGATGGCACGACCTTCGCCGACCCCGTCTCGGTCGGCGACCCGGGGGCCAAGGGCGCCAAGGATGGCGACAAGGTCGCGCTGGAGATGGCCCGTTATCCCACGCCGTACCGCGAAGGTGAGGGGGTCATCACCGAGGTCTTCGGCCCCCGAGGGCAGCCCAAGGTCGAGACGATCGCCGTCATCCGCGCCCTCGGGATTTCCGACGTCTTCGACGACGACACCTTGCTGGAGGCCCGCCAGCAGGCCAAGGCGTTCCAGGAGGACGAGGTCGGGACCCGGCTCGACCTCCGCGACCAGCTCACCATCACCATCGACCCGGCGACCGCCCGCGACTTCGATGACGCCATCACCCTGACCCGCGACGAGAAGGGGTACTGGACCCTCGGCGTCCACATCGCCGACGTCTCGCACTTCGTCCGGCCGGGATCGCCGCTCGACGACACCGCCCGGAAGCGCGGGACCAGCGTCTACCTGCCCGATCGCGTGATCCCGATGCTCCCGGAAGTCATCTCCAACAGCCTGGCGAGCCTCCAGGAGGGCCACACCCGGTACACCGTCAGCGCCTTCATGGAATTCAACGCCGAGGGCATCCGGACCGACCGCCAGTTCGCCCGTTCGGCGATCAAGGTCGACCGCCGGTTCGCCTACGAGCAGGTCTTCGACGTCATCCAGAATCCCGAGGGCGAGTTCGCCGCGAGCCTCTATCCCGAGGTCCGCGAGATGATCGCGCGGATGCTCGAACTGGCGATGATCCTCCGCCGACGCCGGTTCCAGCGGGGGGCGCTGGAGCTGAACATGCCCGAGGTCGAGATCGACCTCGGCGATCAGGGCGAGGTCGTCGGCGCCCACCTGGCCTCGAACGACGTGAGCCACCAGATCATCGAGGAGTTCATGCTCGCGGCCAACGAGGCCGTCGCCTCGCACCTGACCGCCGCCAAGGTCGCGTTCCTCAGGCGGGTCCACCCCGACCCCGAGCCTCGCAAGCTCAAGGACTTCGCCGACTTCGCGCGGAGCCTGGGCATCGAGATCGAGGACCCCCAGAGCCGCTTCGAACTCCAGAAGGTCCTGGCCGAATCCGCCGAGAAGCCCGAGGTCTACGCCGTCCACTTCGGCCTGCTCCGGAGCCTCAAGCAGGCGGTCTACACCCCGGAGGCCGAGGGCCATTACGCCCTGGCGAGCGAGGATTACTGCCACTTCACCTCGCCGATCCGCCGCTATCCCGACCTCCAGGTCCACCGCCAACTGACGGCGCTGCTGGCCGACAGGCGGCCGAAGTCGGACCTGGAAGAGCTGGCCGCCCTGGCCGAGCACTGCACGAGGACCGAGCGCCGGGCCGAGCTGGCCGAGCGCGAGCTGATCAAGATCAAGCTGCTGACCTACCTGGCCGATCACATCGGCCGGGCGTTCCACGCCGTCATCATCGCCGTCGAGGACTTCGGCTTCTTCTGCCGGCTCGTCGAGTTCCCCGCCGAGGGGCTGGTCCACATCACGGCGCTGGCTGACGACTACTACTACCTCGAATCCGGCACGCACACCCTGATCGGCCGACGGGGGGGGAAGCGGTACCGGCTCGGCGATCGGATCGAGGTGACCGTGGCCCGGGTGGACGTGGACCGTCGCGAACTCGACCTGACGCTCGGCCCCGTCGCCGAGATGGGAAACCTGGAGCCGCCACCGTCGCCCCGGCCGACCCCTCGACGTCCGGCGGCCGGTCCAACCTCCCGGGCTCGCCCTCCGAAGAAGCCGACCAAGGCCAAAAAGGGCAGGCGCAGACCGGGTTAACCCGCGGCCCCCGAGCCGTCGGTCAGGAGGTCAGGTCCGAGGCGGGAACGGGTGGGCGGATCTCGCTCATCTCCGGGAGCTGGACGACGGTGGCGTGACTTTCTCCCGCGATGGCCTGGACGAGAAACCAGCAATCACAGCCCGGGCAGGTGTAGAGAAACTGGTCCGGCTGATTCTGGTTCGGCTGGTGGAGATCCAGCGGGCTCCGGCAATTCCGACAATTCAATTTCGTCAGTCGGTGGAAGGCGATGGTGAAACAAAAAAGTTGGGCGTTGTAGATTTGGCTGTTGTTTCGATTCACGGGACGCCTTCCATCACCGTGGCCGACTGATCTTCACCAACCACGACACCATGGTTGGCTCGATCAGACCGATTGTATTTGAGTGATCATGGACCGTCTACACTCGCGGCGAAAATCGAGCCTCGGGGCCGACCTGACCGTTTCCGGAATCCATGCCCAAACTACGGAGTCGTATCGGCCGTGGTGACGCGGAACTTCTACGATTGAGGAGATCGAACGCCCTCCGATCCTCCGATCGATCAGGTCTGATTGACCTTCCCAAAATGAGCAACGCCGGACAGAATCGCCAACCGGGCCCGACGGGCATCGCGGACAGGGTGGTCCGCGACCGGGCCCCGGCCGGGCCGCTCAAGGAGGACGGGCGATGGTGAAGGGGATCGGATCGGGCCTGGCCTGGGCCGCGATCGGGCTGGGCGCGGTCGCGACGACGGCCCCGGGCCAGGTCGTCGAGCGCGAGCGAGACACCAAGCTGACCGGGCCGAGGGGCCGGACCATCGAGAGAGACATCAAGGTCGAGCGCGGGCCGGGATTCATCGACCGTCAGGTCGAGATCAAGCGGCCGGGCGAGACCTTGATCCGCGATACCAGGATTCAGACGTTTCCGGGCGGCCGATCGTTCGGCCCTCCTCGCTTCGCGGGCCCTCGCTATTACGGCGGACCTCGGTTCGTGGAGAACGTGTTCGTCCCGCCGCCGCAGGCCTACGGGGCGTTCATCGGCCTGCCGGCCCTGAGCTTCGTCTTCGGCGGGGGGGGTGGGGCACCGTTGCCTCCTCCGCCGCCCCCGGTCGTGGTCGTCCCCCCTCCGGTCGCTCCGGCGCCACCGCCGCAGTTCGACGCCTTCACCGACGCGGTCGGCCGGCTCAAGAGCTTCCACGGGAGCAGCCGGCGCGACGGGGCCCTGACCCTCGGCCGGATCGGCGACCCCCGCGCGGTCCCCGCGCTCAACGAGCGGCTGGAACACGACTTCGACAAGGAGGTCCGCGTCGCTTCCGCCTGGGCGCTGGGCGAGATCGGCGACGAAGGGGGGGCGATCGCCCTCGAACGGGCCGCGATCCACGACAAGCGTCACGAGGTCCGCGACGCCGCGACCATCGCCTTCAAGAAGCTCCCCAGGCCCGGACAGGAGACGAACATCGCGTCCGGCCCGGTCCCGCCGAAAACCCAGTCAGCGACCCAGGTTCCGGCCCAGCCAAGGGGCGTGATCCGGAGCCAGCCCGAGGTGCTCGACCCGGGCCCGGGCCCGAATTCGAACCCAACCCCGCCCTCCGAAACGAACCCAAACGCGCCGGGCCGGATTTATCCCGAGGACACTCCGCCCCCGCCGCCGACCCCGGCGATTTCCCCGGCGCTGGAGCCGCCCGCCGGTTCGGGTCCGTTCCGCAACCCCTCCTGAAATCCGCCGGGATGGCTTCCAATGGCCGACCTCGGACCCCCGTCCGACAAGATCGAGGGCGGGGGCGAGGGATTCGGGCTGGCGACGGCCACCTTCGTCATCGTGTCGAGCATGATCGGCGTCGGCGTGCTGACGACCTCGGGACACACCGTCCTCAAGCTCGGCAGCAACCAACTCATGCTGATCCTCTGGGCGGTCGGCGGGATCATCGCCCTTTGCGGGGCCCTGACCCTGGCCGAGCTGTCGGCCGCCTTGCCGAGATCCGGGGGCGAGTACGTCATCTTCCGCGAGGCGTATGGGCCCCTCCCGGCGTTCCTTGCGGGGTGGATCTCGTTCCAGTTCGGCTTCTCGGCCCCGATCGCCGCGGCGGCCTCGGCGTCGGCGAGCTACTTGCTGGCTCCGTTTGACCTCGCAGCCGCGACCGAATCCCTCGCCCGGACGGCGCTGGGGACCCTGGCGATCGTGGCCTTCGCGGCGGTCCACGCCTCGGGACGCGGTCGGTCGGTCAGGCTCCAGGGGATCGTGACGGTGCTGGAGGTGGCGTTCCTGGCCACCTTCGTGATCGCCGGGCTGGCCTCTGGCCGGGGGAACTTCGCCAACCTCGACGATCGGCCGCCGATCGACGGCCGATCGGCGGTCTCGATGTTATTCGCCCTGATCTACATCTCGTATGGCTACACGGGGTGGAACGCCGCCTCGTACATCGCCGGAGAGGTCGGCGACGCCCCCCGGCGGCTCCCGAGGGCCATCATCCTGGGGACGTCTCTGGTGATGCTGCTCTACCTCGGGCTCAACCTCGTCTACGCCCTGGCCCTGCCCGCCGACCAGGTCCGGGCCCTGGCGTCGGCCGGTAAGGCGGATGCGATCGACCCGATCGCGCAGCTCGCGGCGCTCCGGCTGTTCGGGCCGAGATGGGCCGACCGGCTCTCGATCGGGGTCGGGTTGATCCTGCTGTCGACCCTCAGCGCGTACCTCCTGACCGGGCCGAGGGTCACATTCGCCATGGCCAGGGCCGGCCAGTTCCCGGCGATCGCCGGGCGGCTCTCGCCCCGTTCCGGGACCCCTGTCGTGGCCACGGCGCTCCAGGCGGGCTGGGGGATTGTGCTCCTCTGGAGCGGCTCGTTTGACGCGATCGTGCTCTACTCGGGCGTCGGGCTCTCACTGGCGTCGATGCTGGCCGTCGCGGCGGTGTACGTCCTCCGGGCCAGGCGGCCCGACCTGCCCCGGCCGTTCCTCGTCCCGGGATATCCCTGGGTCCCGGGATTTTTCCTCCTCTCCAACGTCGCCCTCACGATCGCCGTGTTCGTCCAGGAACCTCGGATCGCCTCATATTCGGTGCTCAGCATCCTGTCCGGCCTGCCCGTCCACGCGATCATGGGGCGAGGTCGCCGGAGGGCGGTTCGGCCCGGCCACGTTGAAGAAACGACCACTCCGTGATCCGTCCCCGCCGTTCTTTACCAGAGGCTTCCGGCCGTTCCTCGGCGGAACTTGAATCTTTCTCAGGCCCTCGCCGGAACTTGCGCCGAGCGGGTCGCTGCGGGCATGGCCTTTGCTTGGCTCCTGGATCGGGCGCCGAGGCGTCGAACCCACCTGGATCGGCAGCCGGTCCGACGCTGCTCCAGGAAAAAATCGGGTCTTCTCCGAATTTCCCGGGTTGCCCATGTTATATTGGAATGAACGCGAGGAACCGTCCCCATCGGGAGGGCCGGGCTTCGCTCGCGGTTCGGTCACGAGCCCCATCGGACGGGGGAGGACTCAGGGACGAGGCGAGGATCTCCTCCGGGCCACAGCACACCTTCGGCGAACGCACCAGGGACGCCCGTTTTGCTTTCGAGGAGCTACGCATGTCGAGCAACCTGAGCGGGGGACGCCTCTTATCGGGCGCCTTGCTGGCGATCCTGGGGTGGGCCGGGCCTTCCTGGGCCACCTACGGCGGCGGGGCCTGTCACCGATGCGCCCCGGCGCCCGTCATCCAGACAACCACCGTCGTCCTGGCGCCCCAGTGCCAGGTCGTCAACCAGACGGTCTACGAGACCGTCTACGAGAATGAGCCGTTCACGGCGATGGCGACCCGCTACCGGACCGCGCTCAAGACCGAGCAATACACGGTCATGAAGCCGGTCGCCGAGACCTCCTACGTCCAGCGCAAGTACACGGTTATGAAGCCGGTCTCGCAGACCAGCATCGTCGAACGCAAGTACACGGTCATGAAGCCGGTCTACCAGACCGAACGCCGCGAGCGACGCTATACCGTGATGAAGCCGGTCTACCAGACCAGCAACACCCAGCGCAAATACACGGTGATGAAGCCGGTCGTCCAGACCGAACGCCGCGAGCGACGCTACACCGTCATGAAGCCGGTCTACCAGACCAGCAACACCCAGCGCAAGTACACCGTGATGAAGCCGGTCTACCAGACCGAACGCCGCGAGCGGCGCTACACCGTCATGAAGCCGGTCTACCAGACCAGCAACGTCCAGCGCAAGTACACGGTCATGAAGCCCGTGACCACAACCCAGATGGTCACTCAACCTTACGTCGTCCGCAAGCCGGTCACGACCGTCTCCGAGGTCGTCCGCGAGTGCGGCCGTTACGAGACCCAGTACACGACCGTCCCCGGCCCGATCGTCGAGCGCCAGGTCAAGGTCCCGGTCCAGGAGTGCGGCTGCGAGCCGGTCAAGCACGGCTGCTTCCACAAGAAGAAGGCCTGGGCGACCGTCGCCATGCAGTGCCCCCCCCGGACCGTCCGCGAGCGCGTCTTCGTCTCTAAGCCGGTGGTCGAACAGATCACCCAGACGTCCTACGTCGCCGAGACCCAATATCGCCAGGTCGCCGTGCAGTCGTGCCAGATGGTGGCCGAGGAGCGGGTCGAGAACGTCCCCGTCACCACCTGCTCGATGGTCGCCGAGGAGCGGATCCAGCCCTACGAGGTCCGGACCTGCCAGATGGTCGCCGAGGAGCACGGGAAGAACGTC
>JAJYDH010000346.1 GCA_021777685.1 Planctomycetota bacterium
TTCCGATCTTCGTCCGGGGCTGCCGGGGCCGGCGGTCCCTGGCCGACGAGGGCGAGGACCAGCGGCAAGGAGGGTGAGAAGATCATCTTTCGCGCTCCCGATCAGTAGGTCCTGGCCCGCTTCACCAGGTAATCGAGCAGGGCCCCGTCGAGCGGGTCGGTCGTGACCAGCTCCACCCGGTCGATCGCCCGCTTGCGGCATTCCTCCTCGACCTTCTCCCGCCACTCGCCCACCGCCTTCCGGTAGGCGTCGACGACCCCCTCGGCCTGGGTGGTGAGGGTCTCTCCGCTCTCCATGTCGCGGAACTTGATGTTGCCATCCAGGGACAGGTCACGCTCGACGGGGTCCATCAGGTGGAAGATGATCACCTCGTGGTTGAGGTATCGCAAGTGGTCGAGGCCTCCGACGATCCTGTCCAGGTCGCCGAAGAGGTCGCTGATGACGACGACCATGCCGCGCCTTCGGGCCATCTCGGCCGCCTGGTGCAGGGCCTTCTCGGTGTCGCCGGCGGGGCTGAGCCTGACGTTGCCGAGCGTCCCGAGGATCTCGTCGAGCTGGTTCGACCGGGCCCGGGGCGGGAGGTGGGCGACGACCGAGTCGGCGAAGAGGGTCAGGCCCACCGCGTCCCGCTGCCTGATCGCCAGGTGGGCCAGGGCGGCGGCCAGGCTGGCGGCGTAGTGGAGCTTGCTCCGCCCCGCGTTGGCGCAGCCCATCGAGGCGCTGGCGTCCACCAGCAGGTAGAGGTTGAGGTTGGTATCGGCGTCGTATTCCTTGATGTAGAGCCGGTCGTGGCGGGCGTAGAGCTTCCAGTTGAGGTGCCGGAGGTCGTCGCCGGGCGAGTACTCGCGGTGCGAGGCGAACTCGACGCTCATCCCGAGGAACGGGCTCCGGTGGAGCCCGTGCATCGACCCCGCGACGATCGACCGGGCGCGCAGCTCGATCGAGTCGAGTCGGGAGAAGAACGTGGGGTCGACCAGCTCTCGGGGGTCGAACGACATCGCGGGTCATCCCTCCTGGCGGACGGCCTCGATCAGCCGGCGGACGATCGCGTCGGCGTCCACGTTGTCGGCCCGGGCGTGGAAGTTCAGGACCAATCGATGCCGGAGGACCGGCCCGGCCTGCGCCTTCACGTCCTCGAAGTCGACGTGGTACTTGCCCGCGAGGATCGCCCGGGCCTTGGCGCCGAGGATCAGGTATTGCGAGGCCCTCGGGCTGGCCCCGTAGAGCAGGTACTTGTGGACCCCCTCGATCGCCTTCGACTCGCCGGGCCTCGACGCGGCGACGAGCCGGACGGCGTAGAGCATCACCGAGTCGGCCACCGGCACGCCCCGGACCAGGTCCTGGAGCCGGATCAGCTCGTCGGCCTTGAGGATCGGGTGCGCCTGGCCGGTGTGGGTGCCGGTCGTCCCCTTGACGACCTGCAGCTCCTCGGGGATCGTCGGGTACTTGACCTTGAGGTTGAACATGAACCGGTCGAGCTGCGCCTCGGGCAGGGGATAGGTCCCCTCCATCTCGATCGGGTTCTGGGTGGCGACGACGAAGAACGGCGGCCTGAGCGGATACGTCCGCCGGCCGATCGTGACCTCGTTCTCCTGCATCGCCTGGAGGAGCGCGGCCTGGGTCTTGGGCGGGGTCCGGTTGATCTCGTCGGCCAGGAGGAAGTTGGCGAAGATCGGCCCGGGGAGGAATTCGAGCTTCCGGCGGCCGGTGCTCGCGTCCTCCTCGATGATGTCCATCCCGGTGATGTCCGAGGGCATCAGGTCGGGCGTGAACTGGATCCGGCGGAACTCCATGTCGAGCGTCCTCGACAGGGTCCGCGACATCAGGGTCTTGCCGACGCCCGGCACGCCGAGCATGAGGACGTGCCCCCGGCAAAGGAGGGCGACGAGCAGGTGGTCGATGACCTGTTCCTGGCCGACGACGACCTTGGCCATCTCCTCCTTGACCCGCGCCCGGGCGTCTCGGAGGCGGGCGACGATGGCGGCGTCCTCGTTCGAGGGCGAGGGTCCGCCGGTCCGTCCTTCGGTGTTCTTCGGGGGTTCCATTCGGGTCGCTCTCGGTTTTCCAGGGTCGGGTCAATCGAGCCGGACGAAATAGGTCCTCGACGGGTCATAGGCGTCCTTCTTGTAGGGGACTTCCCAGACGACCTTTCCTTTGTGGGTCCCCTTCATCTCGAAGCAGCCCATCGGGGCAAAGGCGTATTGCCATTCGAGGCCGCCGTTCGCCTCGCGGGCCTCGATGAAGACGAACGCCTCGGGGTCGGTGGCCAGGGCGAAGGTAAACAGGGCGCCGTCGAGGACCCCGGAGCCGGGCTTGCCGAAGCGGGCGACCGGCGTGGGCAGGAGCCTCAGCCCGGACCAGCCCTTGTTCTTGAAGTTGTCCGAGACGTGAAACTCCAGCGCGAGCGCCCTCATCTGCCGGGAGCGCGCGGCTTGCGAGTCGGCCGGCTTCGGCGCCCCGGGGATCGGGCGGAACTCAACGCCGGGCTTCCGGGGGTTCCAGCTCGGCCTGCCGTCGCGGTCGGAGGCGAACGTGCCGGGCGAGATCGAGATGAACTCCTGGACCCAGTGGCCGCCGGGGCCGTCCGCGTTCTTGACCTCGAAGATCTGCGCGACGGCCTCGGGCCGCCCCTCGTCGCCGGCCCAGAAGAAGATCGCCCCGTCCAGGACGTCGTCGGCCGACTGCTTGCCCATCCGGAACGCGGGGTCGGACTGGAGCCTGAGCGGCCCCGACCGGTCGCCGTCGAGGGCGAACCGGTAGGACGACGCGACCCCCTTCATGTAGTCGAGCTTCTCGTCGGCCCTGGCTGGCTGCGCCAGGAGCGAGGCGGCGAGGATCAGGATCGTCGCGTTCATCGAATCCCGCCTCCGATCAGGGCCAGAATTGATAGGTGAAGAGCGGGCGGGTCGGGTCGCCGGTCGAACGCCGGGGGAGTTCCCAGGTCGCTCGCCCCTTGAGCTTGACCTTGACCGCCCAGCAGCCCATCGGGGCCAGGGCGTATTGCCACTGAAGGCCGTTCGCTCCCTTGCGGGCCTCGACGAAGAGGAAGACCTCGGGGTCGGTCCCCTCGACGAAGGCGAACAGGGCGCCGTCCTCGGGGGTCCCGCCGGTTTTGCCGTAGCGGGCGATGGGCGTCGTGAGCATCCGGAGGGCTCCCCACCCCCGATCGCCGAAGTTGTCGTCGGCGTGGAAGTCGTCGGCGATCGCCCGCATCTGGCGGAGCCGCTGGGCCGGGGTGCTCGCCGGCCTGGGGGCGTCGGGGACCGGCCTGAATTCCAGCCCGGGGACGGAGGGATGCCATCGGGGCTTGCCCTCGCGCGAGGCCGACAGGGGCGCCGTCGAGAGCGAGGTGAACTCGTGAATCCACTTGCCGTCGGGGGCGTCCTTCTCGCGGAGGAGGAACGCCTCCATCGCCGCCTCGGGCCGGCCCGCCTCGTCGAGCCAGAGGAAGATGGCGCCGTCGAGGAAGTTCCCCTTCTGACGGCCGACGCGGAACGCCGGCTCGTCGCGGACCTCGATCGGGGCCGGTTGGTCCCCCTCGCGGGCGACCTCGTAGGATTTCATCGCGGCCCGCATCGAGGCGAGCCGTTCCTCGGGCGTGTTCCGGCCGTCGGCGACCGGGGGCTGGCCGAGGAGGGCCAGGGTCAGGAGGTGGATCGACAGGAGGGTCGGGCTCATCGGGCCTCCGGGGGCTTGTCGGACCTCGGCGCGTCCACGCGGACCTTCGACGAGAGGAAGCCATCGTCCTTCGGGCCGAGTTTGGGTTCGACCTTCTCCTTCGGCCTGGCCTTCGCCCTGGTCCCTTCTGCCTCGGGCTCGTCGGCCGATTCCGGGGGGAGGAAGGTCATCTGGACCTCGGACCCTCGCCCGTCGCCGTTGTCGTCGAGCTGGGCGTGCTCGGTGGCGATCAGGCCGTCCTCGACGTAGCGCCGGGTCACGTCGGCGACGACGGCGAGGTACAGCTCGAAGACGGAGAGCGATCCGTCCTTGTCGCGGTCGGCCTCGGGCGGGGGGGCGGCCAGGACGTCGGCCAGGGCGAGCGGGTAGAGGGTCTCGTTGACCTCCTGGTCGGCCTCGGTCGCCGAGATGCTGATCCGCCCTGGGCTGGCCAGCGGCCTGAGGAAGAAGCCGCTGGCCGATGTGGTGATGAAGAAGACCTGCTCCTTCGCCTTGATCCCCTCGAAGAGGCGGGCGAACTCCGCGCCCGACAGGTCCGGCCCGGGGATATTCATGTGCGAGCGGCGGCCGTCGTAATGGCCGTGGCCCAGGACGATCACCCAGACGGCATCCTCGGGCTTCGAGGAGGCGCGGAGGGCCCCGGCGTCGGCGGCGATGTTCTCGCGGGTCGAGAGGCCGCGGCTCCCCTTCAGGGCAGGGCCGTCGCCGTCCCCGGCCGGGGCGCCGAAGCGGACCCAGATATTCGAAGGGGCGAACCCGCACCGGTCGGCCAGCGCCCCGGCGATCTTCTCGACCGCGCCCGCGTACATCGCCCGGTGCTCGTCGTCGCCCGGGAGCCCGCAGACGATCAGGGCCCGGCGGGTGCCCGACTCGGGCGGGGCCTGGCCGAGCGAGGCGGCGAGCAGCAGGACGGAGAGGGTCGCGTGTCCCATAAGCTTATCTCGCCTCCGCCTTCCTTGTCTCTCCGGACGGGGCATCGGCCCCGATCTCGGGGACGATCAGGTCCTGGAAGAACCGGTAGCGATGCTGCGCGTCGTGGTTGAAGGTGTTCTCGCCGCCCCGGATCGAGGTCCAGACCTCCTTGTCCTTGTGCTTGAGCCAGAGGTCCATGTCCGAGAACCGGGCCCCGGCGTAGGCCCAGCGCGGCCCCTCGGGCGTCTTGCGGGCTTCGAGGATCAGGAGGATCTCCGGGTCGGTCCCCGCCGTCGAGACGAAGGCGTAGATCGCGCCTTCGAGGACGTCGGGCCCTTCGTACCGATAGAGCGGCCTCGGCAGGAGCCGCAGCTCCCAGCCCTCGCCGGCCTCGCTCAGGCTCCGGCCCGAGAACTCGCGGGCCAGGGCGCGGCCCTGCGTCGCCCGCTGGGCGGGCGTCGGGGCGGGCGTCGGGGCGCCCGGCACCGGCCTCAGCTCGACCCCCGGCGCCTTCGGCTCCCAGCGGTTGGGCGAGTCCCGGTCGACGACCAGCACGGCCTCGGAGAGCGACAGCAATTCGTGGCAGAGGCGGCGCTCGGCCCGGTCGTCGCGAGGATGCGAGAAGATGCTGGCGATCACCTCCGGCCGGCCCCGGTAGGTCCAGACGAAGACGTCCCCCTCCTGGCCGTTCGAGCGGATCGGGTTCGACCAGCGATAGACCGGCTCGCGCCTCAACTCCAGCTTCTGCGTCCGGGCCTCGTCGCGATAGATGGCGTAGCTCGCCGCCTGCTCGGCGTGGAGCGCGAGCAGCTTCTCGGCCCTCGTCGCCGGGGCGGCCGGCCTTCGATCCTGGCCGGCCGGGCCCGCGCCCGGCGCCAGGCAAAGGCCGAGGCACGCCGGCAACCACCATCTGGCAAGCATAAGCACGCCCCCGCGAGTGCTACGGATCACGTCGGATGACTACAAATATCGCCGGACCGGCCGCGATGTCAACGAAATTCTTCGGAAATGACGAGGGGCGGCCCATCCCCGAGGAATTTCGTTGACAGGGCGATCGTCCGGGCGATATTTGTCGTCGACCGAACCCCTCTCGCGGAGCACCCATGAGACGTCTCATCGCCCTGTTGCTCCTGCCCGCCCTGCTCGGCCAGGCCCCCGGAGTCAAGCCGGAGGGCGACTCCAAAGCCCGTCGCGAGAAGCTCCTCAAGCTCTACCGGGGCGAGGCGGCCGGCTACGCGATCTTTCGCGACTCGGGCCGGCGGGAGCAGGTGGAACTCCGCCCCGATCCGGTCTATTCCTGGACCAACCCGATCCGGGGCGGCGAGCAGGACGGCGCCGTCTTCGTCTGGACCTGCCGGGGGCGGGCGGAGGTCGTCGGGACGTTCTTCTCGTACCCCTCGACGGGGCCGAGGAACCTGAATCACGAGTTGCACTCGCTCTCGACGTCGGTCCTCGACGTGGCCAGGCCGGGCGGGGCCAATACCTGGACCCCGTCGGCTCCCGGGATCGAGCCGAGGCCGATCCCGGGAGCCCCGAGCCCCGCCGGCTCCCCCGCTCAGCGGTCGCTCCAGATGCGCGAGCTGACCCGAGGCTTCGCCGCCTCCAGCGAGGACCTGGAGGAGAAGCGGTGGGAGCTTCGCCTCCTCCCCCAGCCGCTCTACCGCTACGAGAGCACCGATCCCGACGTCCTCGACGGCGCCGTCTTCGCGTTCGTCACCTCGGCGGGGACCGACCCGGAGGTCATCCTGGTCATCGAGGCCAGGAAAGCCCCGGGCTCGTCCTCTCCGACATGGCATTACGGCGTGGCCCGCTTCTCGGACCTCCAGCTCTGGGTCCGACTTCACGGCCAGGAAGTCTTCACCGCCTCGCCGATCCCGTGGGATGCGCCCGAGCAGGACCCGAAGCAGCGTTATCGGACCTTCCGCGACCGGGGCATCCCGCCGATCGAGGAGGAAGCACCCTGAGCCGGGCAGACATGCGCAAAGAGCGCCCCCCGTCGGTCGCCGTCCCGGGGCCATCCGGGTCGGCGCTCGGCGGGGGTCGCCTCTTTTATGGTCCTCCAAGTTGCCGAGAAACACAGCCGGGCCCGACGGACTGGATCGCCGCCGGGCCCGGCTGCCGGAAGGGGGCGGGATCAGTGACGCCCCCCGCCCATCCGTGGGCCGTCCATCCCTGGCCCTCCGAAGCCTCCGAACCCCTCGTTGCCGACCTGCCCGAGGACGAGCGAGAAGTAGGGGAAGGTGGCCGTGCTGGTGCTGCTGGCCGCCTGGAGCACCGCGTTGAAGTCGTTGCTGATGGTGGTGATGTTGGCCGAGGTGATGTTGGCCGAGGTGACGGCCGCCGCCAGGGCGTTGTAGGCGGCATCCAGGGCGGTGGTCTGCGCGGCCGTGGGGGAGCTGGTGTAGAGGGCCGCGAACTGCGACTGGAGCGTCGTGTTGCCGTTGAGGGTGGTGCCCGTGGCGAGGCCCGTCACCAGGCCGTTCTCGAA
>JAJYDH010000347.1 GCA_021777685.1 Planctomycetota bacterium
GGGCCAGGATGGCAACCCGCTCGCCGGCTTCCACCCCGAGACTGATCAGTCCCAGAGCCAGCGCGCGGACGCGCCCGGCGCATTCGGTCCAGGTGACGGCTCGCCAGCCCCCCGCTTGCCAGTGAAGATACCGGGGACGCTCGGCGTACCGGCGCTCTTGCGCGAAGAACATGGCTGCCAGACTGTCGTACGAAGGCATCGTTTGCCGCCTTGGAACCCCAGGGTGCTTTGAGCTATAGTTTCATTGTAGCGGATTTTTGCAAACGAGCCCTGAGGCGATGTCGGAACTGCGCCGAGACCCACTGCTGCGCCGCTGGGTGATCATCGCTCTGGAGCGGGCCAAGCGACCCCACGACTTCAAGCATCAGGACCAGGCGCTCGTCGACGCCGGGGCCTGCCCGTTCTGCGAGGGGAACGAGGAGAAGACCCCCCCCGAGATCATCGCCTACCGCGACCGAGGGGGCCGGCCCAACGGACCCGGCTGGCGGGTCCGCGTCGTCCCCAACAAGTTCCCCGCGCTCAAGATCGAGGGGAGCCTGGACAAGCGGGGCGAGGGCATCTACGACAAGATGGCCGGCGTGGGAGCCCACGAGGTCATCATCGAGAGCCCCAAGCACCTCCTGAGCATGGCCTCGCTGTCGGAGCAGAATATCTGCGAGATCCTCTGGGTCTACCGCGATCGCCTGGTCGACCTCAAGAAGGACAACCGGCTCGTCCACGGGATGCTCTTCAAGAACGTCGGCCCGGCCGCCGGCGCCAGCCTGGAGCACACCCACAGCCAGCTCATCGTCACCCCGACCGTCCCGATCTCGGTCTGGGAGGCGATGACCGGCGCCCTGGAGTTCTACAACTACCGGGGGCGGTGCATCTACTGCGACATCATCCAGCAGGAGCTGGCCACCGAGTCGCGGGTCGTCCTCGACACCTCCCACTTCGTCGCCTTCTGCCCCTACGCCAGCCGGTTCCCGTTCGAGACGTGGATCGTCCCCAAGGCCCATTCCAGCCACTATGAGAACATCCCCAAGCCGGGCGTGGACGACCTCGGCGGCACGCTCCGCCAGGTGCTCCACAAGCTCGAAACCGCGCTGAACAGCCCCCCCTACAACTACATCGTCCACACCGCCCCGTTCGACCACCAGGAGCTGCCTCACTACCACTGGCACATCGAGATCATCCCCCGGCTGACCAAGGTGGCCGGCTTCGAGTGGGGCTCGGGCTTCTACATCAACCCGACGCCCCCCGAGGACGCCGCGAAATTCCTCCGGGAGGCGTGACGATGGAGATCGAGGAGACGACCATGTCGACCGCCGTCGGAGTCGCCCGGATCGGCCCCGATTCCGCCGGGATCGTGATGAGCCCCGAGGAATTCGACGCGATCGAGGATCATGACGAGGATTATCGCTACGAATTGATCCGAGGAGTCCTCGTCGTGACCCCGATCCCGCTGGAAGAGGAGGCCCACCCGAACGAGACCCTGGGCGGGCTCCTGTTCCTCTACAAGGAACAGCATCCGCTCGGCTCGGCACTCGACCTCACGCTTGCCGAGCGTTACGTTTACCTCCGGGACGGTCGCCGGAGGCCCGATCGCGTGATCTGGGCGGGTCTGGGTCATTTTCCCGACACCAAGGTTGATGCCCCATCCATCGCCGTCGAGTTCGTCTCGGCCGGCAAACACAACTGGAACCGCGATTACGTCCTCAAACGCGCCGAGTATCTCGACCTCGGCATCGCCGAATATTGGATCGTCGATCGGTTCAGCCGGACGATGACGGTCCACCGGAACCTGCATGACGGACCGGTCCAGATCGTCGTCCGGGAAGGAGAAGTCTACCGGACCCCCTTGCTCCCGGGTTTCGAATTGCCCCTTTCCAGGCTCCTCCAGGCATCCGACGAATGCCATAATCTGGCCTAATAGGCCGCGAACGAAATCGACCCCAAGGATCACGCGAATGCCCGACGTCCGACTGATCCTGGCCCTCCACGACCACCAGCCGGTCGGCAACTTCGGCGGCGTCTTCGAGGAGGCCTATCGCGATGCCTATTTGCCGTTCCTGGAGGTGATGGAAGATTACGCCGACATCCCCTTCGTGCTCCACGTCTCCGGCCCGCTCCTGGAATGGCTCGTCGAGAACCGGCCCGAGTACGTGGCCAGGGTCCGCTCGATGGCCGAGGCCGGGCGGGTCGAGATCCTCGGCGGCGGGTTCTTCGAGCCGATCCTGACCATGATCCCGCACCGCGACCGGGTCGGTCAGATCCGCCGGTACTCGGCCTACCTGGAAGAGCACCTCGGCGTCCGGCCCCGGGGCGTCTGGATCGCCGAGCGGGTCTGGGAGCAGCACCTCGTCGCGGCCCTGGCCGAGGCGGGGGTCGAGTACACGGTCCTCGACGACTTCCACTTCCAGAGGACCGGGCTCGACGACCGCGACCTTCGCGGCTACTTCCTGACCGAGGAGGACGGCAAGCTCCTGAAGGTCTTCCCGATCTCCGAGCGGCTCCGCTACCTGATCCCGTTCCAGGAGCCGCACGAGACCTACGAATACCTCAAGGCCGTCGCCGCCGAGAGGCCCGGCGCGGTCATGGTCTTCGCCGACGACGGCGAGAAGCTCGGGAGCTGGCCCGAGACCCATCAGCACGTCTACACCAACGGCTGGCTCCGCCGGTTCTGCGACATGATCGCCGGCAACCGCGACTGGCTCCGGCCCACCACCTTCGCCGAGGCCGTCGACACCACCCTGCCGATGGGCAAGGTCTACCTGCCCGACTCGTCCTACCGCGAGATGACCGAGTGGGTCCTCCCCTCGGGCCGGCTGGTCCAGTACCAGGACGCCGTCAACAAGACGCTCGACGACCCGGCCGCCCATCGGCTCAAGCCGTTCGTCCGTGCCGGCGGCTTCTGGAGGAACTTCAAGGCGAAGTATGCCGAGAGCGACGAGATGTACGCCCGGATGCTCGGCCTCTCCGACCGCCTGGAGGGGCTGTCCCGCTCCGGCTCGGCCGACCCGGACTATCTCGACATCGCCCGCGAGGAGCTTTACCGGGGGCAGTGCAACTGCACGTACTGGCACGGCGCGTTCGGCGGCCTGTACCTGCCGCATCTTCGCAACGCCATCTACCGCCATCTCATCAATGCCCATAACGCCCTCGACGAGGCCGAAGGCCGGACCGGCCCCCGGGTCTCAGTCGAGGTGGCCGACTACAACCTCGACGCCCGCCAGGAGGTCCGCCTGGAGAACGACCGGATCGTGGCCTTCGTCCGCCCCGCGCTGGGCGGCCACGTCTACGAGCTGGACGTCCGCCACGCCTCGACCAACCTCCTGGCCACGCTCGACCGCAGGCCCGAGGCGTATCACGCGGCCATCGCCGCCGCCGACGGGGGAACCTCTGACGAGTACGACGGCCCGCCCAGCATCCTCCGGAAGGTCGTCCTCAAGCAGGAAGGGCTCGGCCAGCTCCTGGTCTACGATCGATACCCCCGGAAGGCGCTGGTGGACCACTTCCTGGCCCCCGGGGCGACGCTCGACGACATCAAGACCTGCCGGGACGTCGAGCGGGGCGACTTCGTCACGGGGACTTATCTGTCGAGGGTCCAGCGGACCCTCGACGGCGTGACCCTGGTCATGGAGCGGCCGGGCCTGGCCGACGGCCACTCGATCAAGGTCCGCAAGACGATCGGGCTGGAGGGGGACAGCGGGGCGCTGGACGTCCACTACGTCCTGGAGGAGCTTCCGATCGGCGTCCCGCTCCATTTCGCGGTCGAGATCAACCTCGCGGCGATGGCCGGACACGCGGGCGACCGCTATTACGCCGACCCGGACGGCCGACGCCTGGGGATGCTCGACTCCCGGATCGACACGCCCGAAACGGCCGGACTCTCGCTGACCGACGAGTGGCTCGACCTGGCCGTCGGGCTCCGCTGGTCCAGG
This sequence comes from Planctomycetota bacterium, assembly GCA_021777685.1. GTDB lineage: Bacteria > Planctomycetota > Planctomycetia > Isosphaerales > Isosphaeraceae > Tundrisphaera. The sequence continues at coordinate 3,924 of JAJYDH010000347.1, forward strand.
CCCGCCGCCCTCTGGTGCTTCCCGATCGAGACCGTCAGCCAGAGCGAGGGGGGGTTCGAGGGCGTCTACCAGAGTTCGGCCGTCGTCCCGCGCTGGACGATCATCGCCGACGACTCGCGCCGCTGGGAAGTCCGCATCCGGTGGTCCGTCGAGCCGGCGAGGGGGACTTCCACGCCCGTCGAGGAAGAATCCCGGGATCGGGCATGGTCGATGGTCGATGACTGATGGCCGATCGACCATCCTCTTCGGCTACCATCGCCCATCGCTGATCGACCATCGCTCATCGACCATCCCCCATGCCCTTCCCCCGGATCTGGCCCTTCCGTCGCCCGAAGCCCGACCCGGACGACGGGCCGGGGGTGGACGCCGCGTCGATCGTCCGGAAGGCCCGCCGGCTCCGGTTCCGGGTCCGTCGCGGGGCGGTCGCGGACCTCGCGGGGGCCTACGTCGGCGCCCGGCCGGGGACGGGCCTGGCGTTCGCCGAGCTTCGGCCGTACGAGCCGGGTGACGACGTCCGCCACATGGACTGGAACGTCACGGCCCGGCAGGGGCGGCCCTACGTCCGCCGGTTCGCCGAGGAACGGGCGCTGACGCTCTGGCTGATCGTGGACATCTCGGCCAGCCTCCGGTTCGGGCCCGAAGGCATGACCAAGGCCGACCGCGCGGTGCAGTCGGCGGCCCTCCTGGCCACGGCCGCCATCCAGTCGGGCGACCGGGCGGGGCTCTCGCTGGTGAGCGATCGGGTCGAGGCGGAATTGCCGCCGGAGGCCGGCCCCCGGCAGCTCGCCCGGCTGGTCCGGGCGCTGGTGGCCACGCCGTCGAGGTCGAAGCTGACGGCGCTCTCGTCGGGCCTCCGAGGGCTGGCCCGGTCGAGGCACCGGGCGCTGGTGGTCGTGCTCAGCGACTTCCTGACGGTCGAGCCCGCCCCGGCCTGGAAGGCGGTGGCCCGGCGTCACGACGTCGTCGCCGTCCGGCTGATCGAGCCCCGCGAGGAGGCGTTGCCCCCCTCGGGGCTGGTCGACCTGGTCGACGCCGAGTCGGGGACGAGGCGGACGGTGGACCTCGGTTCGAGGCGGGTCCGCGACCGATACGCCCGAGCGGCCGAGGAGCGGACCGGGGAATTCCGCCGCTGGTGCGCCTCGGCCGGCGTGAGCGGGCTCGACCTCTCCACGGCCGACGACCCGCTTTCCCCGTTGATCCGGTTCTTCACCGCGCGGGCCCGACGGCGGGGCGGCCCATGAGCGGCCCCGAGGAGCCGACCCGCGCCGAGGGGCTGGTCCCGCCCCGGCCGAACCTCGGCCCGGAACCCTGGCCCGACCGGCCGGGCGGGACGACCGGCCTCGGCTGGTGGGGCGTGGCCCTCGGCCTGCTCCTGGTGCTCGCACTCGCCCGATGGCGGCGCCGGCTGAATGCACGGCCGGCCGATCCGGACAAGACGCCGGATCATATCGATACGCCCGAGCCGACGCCCCGTCAGCGGCTGATCGCGGCCTCGGAGGGGGTCCGCGACGCCCTGATCGCGGCCTTCGGCCCGGCCTGGGCGTCGAAGACGACCGAGGATATCGCGGCCGACCCGGCGCCCTCGGGACGGCTCGGGCCTGACGACTCCGAACGGCTGATCGAGTTCCTCCGGCTCGCCGACCGGGCCAAGTTCGCCGGGGAATCTCCGAAGTCGGTCGAGGACTGGGAGGGCTGGGCCGTCGGCTTCCGGGACTCCCTGGCCGGGGCGACGTCGAGGATCAGCGGGAAGTGATCCGAGCCGATCGCCGGGCCGAGCCGACGCCCTCGGACGGCGAGGTCGGGCGACAGGAAGGCGTGGTCGAGGGCGATCCGATACGGCGACCAGGCGGGCCAGCTCGGCTGGCGGCCGAAGCCGAGGCGGCTGTCCCTGAGCCCCGACGACGCCAGGAACCGGCCGAAATGGGGCGAGCCGTCGGTGGTGTTGAGGTCGCCGAGGACCAGGGTCGAGCCGCCGTGCTCGCGGACCCTCGCGGCCAGGGCGTCGAACTCGCGGCCGAGGGGGAGCCCGGCGGGCCTCTCGAACGGCGAGACCAGATGGACCAGCCAGAGGTGCCGGGGCCGGCCGTCGAACTCGATCAGGGCGTGGATCGCCGGCATCCCGCCGGGGGCCAGCGCCGGGATGAACTCGACCGAGAGGGGCCGCAGGCGGAGGTAGAGCCCGATCCCCCGGCCGGAGTCGTCGTCGGGGAACTCGTACCGATGGGGATAGTCCCTGCGGACGGCCTCCAGCGTCTCCGACCAGCCCCGGGACAGCTCCAGGACGCCGACGACGCCGGGCTGCTCGCGCCGGATCAGCCGGACCAGGGCGTCTCGGTCCTCGTTCTCGACCAGGACGTTGGCCAGCAGGACCCGGAGGCCGGCGAGCGAGCGAGAGTCGGGCGGGACGGGGTTGGGCCACGAGCAGAGGGCCAGACCCCACCCCTGCCCGAGGGCCAGCAGGCCGAGGCCGACGGCGACCGGGCGGCGGACCCGGGCCATCGCCGCGGCGGCCAGGAGGCTGAGCGCCAGGGCCGGCTCCCGAAAGTGGGCGACGAGGTCGGCCCGCCAGTCGAGCCGGGCGAGCCAGGTCGCCAGCGGGTGGACGAGCGACCCGGCCGCGAGGGCCCAGGCGAGGGGCTTCGCCAGCTTCCGGGCGAGGGCGAATTTCAAGGGGGGGTCCTGCTCAACGGGGCTTCGGCGCCGAGCCCGGCCGGTCGGGCCAGCGGAGGCCGATCGCGTCGGTCCGGTCGATCCCGGTCCGGAGCCGGACCCGCCAGGTGAAAGGGCCGTCGGAGTCGGGCGGGGCGTCCGGCGCGGAGACGATGGCGACGACCCGCGCCTCGCCCGGCCTCAGCTCGGCGAAATCCTGGCCGACGATCGACCATTCGCTGTCCAGGGCCAGCGGATACGGGTAGACCCGCTCGCCCGAGGTCGTCTCGACGTAGGTGTCGACCACCTCCTTGCCGCGCTCGCGGAGATAGGCCCGATCGAGCGGCGCGAAGACGGCGTCGGCCGAGGTGTTCCGGAGCTTGAGCCGGAGGACCAGGGCGTTCTTGCCGCCATCGCGGCGGTCGGAGCCGGCGAAGGTGTTGATCCGCTGGAGGCTCACGTCCTCGCGCTTGACCTCGATCGGCGTCACCTCCAGCGAGCC
>JAJYDH010000348.1 GCA_021777685.1 Planctomycetota bacterium
CGTCGCGGCGGTCCGGCCGCTCCTGGGCGACCCGGTCGGGATGATCGACCGTTCGACGGTCCGTCGGGCGGTCCGGCTCATGCAGGTCGCCGCGATCCACGCCGCGGCGCTGGCGTGGACGGTCCGGGTCCTGCTCGATTGAGGCGTCCCGATCAGCCCTTGAGGAACCACCCCGCGGCGAAGCCCGCCCCGAGTGAGGCGATGATCGCGCCGAGGATGGTCAGCAGGGCCGCGGCGGGCTTGTGCTCGGCGAGGCCCGCCAGCGGCCGGAACCAGGAGGGGTACGTCGGTCGGACCGTCACGATCACCGGGGGGGGCGGCGGCGCGGGCGCCTGATCGGCGGACCTCGGCTCCGTCGAGGGTGCGGGGGCCGGGGCGGGCTCGGCGGCGGACTTCCGGGGCGGCGGGGCCGGGCTCGGCAAGGTCGATGTCTTCTTCGGCTTGACCAGCGACTGGAGGGCCTCGGCCGCCTCGCCGGCGGTCTGGAAGCGGTCCTGCGGCTTGGTCGCCAGGAGCCGGTCCAGGACGGCCACCAGGCTCGGCGGGAGGTCCGGGCGGAGGTCGGTGATCGGGACGTGCCGGTTGTTGATCCGCCGGCCCAGCCGCTCGATCGGCGAGTCGCCGGGGAAGGCCTGGCGACCGCTCAGGAGGTGGTAGAGCGAGCAGCCCAGGCTGAACAGGTCGCTCCGGCCGTCGACGTCGCGCCCGCACGCCTGCTCGGGCGACATGTAGTCGACCGTGCCGACCGCCACGCCGTCGGCCGTGGCGAAGGTCGCGTGGCTGTCCCCGTCCATCAGCACGCCCAGGCCGAGGTCGAGCACCTTGACCTGGCGGTCGTCGTTGAGCAGCAGGTTGGACGGCTTGACGTCCCGGTGGACGATCCCCTGCTCGTGGGCGTGGTGCAGGCCGAGGGCGGCCTGCGAGGCGTAATTCACGGCGTCCACCGGCGCCAGCGGCCCTTCCTTGAGGCGCTGCCCCAGGCTCTGGCCGCTGACGTACTCCATCACGATATAGAGGATGCCGTTGGCCTGGTCGGCGTCATACGCCCGGACGACGTTCGGGTGGTCGAGCCGGCCGACGAGCTGCATCTCGCGGCGGAACCGGGCCACGACCCGCTCGTTGGTCACGATCTCCGGGGCGATGATCTTCAGGGCGACGACCCGACCCATGAGCTGGTGGTGCGCCTTGTACACCCGCCCCATCGAGCCCGACCCCAGCCGGTCGAGGATCACGTACTTGCCCACGAGCAGGCCGTGCGACTTGCCGGAGAGGAACCGCCGGGTCTGATACTCGGTCAAGATCCCGTCGCGGACCAGCCGCTGCGCCAGGGTCTTCGACTCGTTAGGATACTCGCCGGAGATGATCTTGGAGCGGATCTCGGTGAACTGCCTGTCGGAGAGGATGCCCGAGTTGCGGATGATCGGCAGCAGGTCGGAGGGCACGGCTTCGGCCGGCTTCGGCTTGTCGGAAGTGGCCACGGCGATACTCTCCTGGAGCCTCACATCACTCATCGATGATATCTGCCCAGGGGGGGGAGATCCGGAGATCGACCCGTCGCCCCGCCTTGCCCCATGATACGACAACCGGCGGCGCCGATTCACGCCCAAAGTTTTCCCTCGCATTTTTGTTAACGGCGGACCGTCAAGATGTGACGCATCCGGAGCGATGTCAACGCGTTTTTTCGCGCGGGGGGGGTCGCAAGTCGGATGGGGAGGCGCGGGCCGGAAGGCCGGCCCGCGCCCGGTGAGGAGGGACTGTCGAGAATCGGCTCAGGACGCCTGAGCGGCGGGGCTGGGAGCCGGGGCCGGGACCGGTGCCGGAGCCGGAACCGGGCTCGGGGTATTGCCCTGGCTCTGCCGGCGGAGCAGGTCGAGGACCAGGGTCAGGAGCATCGAGACGAGAGTGGCGACCGTCGGGTTCGGGAAGATCGTCCCGGCGTGGTCAAGGACCGCCTGGAGGACCAGGATCACGATCCCGACGGCCGAGCCCGAGCCCAGGGCGGTGAGGATCGAGCGGTAGACTTCCTCGGGGAACAGGACGCCCTGGACCGAGCCCTTCGAGGAGGAGAAGAAGTTCTTGAGGATGGACAGCATCGGTCGAACCTTTCCGGGCCGGATGGCCCAACAAGAATCGGTCAGTTGCACCGCCCGCCGGCACAACTGGCCGGTCGGGCTCCAAGGGGTTGGTAGTAACGCTGCTGGACGGACTGACGGTTGCGAGCTTCCACGAAGCTCTTGAGATACGCCGGGTCCGGATGCTCCCAGACCTGACCCCCGGCGTCGGCCAGGCGATAGCGGGTCGGGAGCGTCGCGGTCGGGGCGGTGGGGGAAGCCTCCGGTTGCTCCTCCGGCTCATCCTCCGGCTCCTCGGCCGGATCGTCGTCGGGCACATCGACGGCGGGACGGTCCGGGGCCGAGGCGGGGGGAGGCGTCGGGGTTGGCGAGGGCTCGGCGAGGAAGCCGGCATAGCTCCACGAGCCGAGGGCGGCGAGGGCGAGGATCGAGGTCATTGTCGGGGTCTCCTTCAGGCGAACCTGGCGTACGACCAGCGATCGGGGATCGCCTGGCCGGGATAGCCTTCGAACTGCGAGAGAGCCCACGAATCCTGCATGGCGAGCATGCGGGAGACGACGTCGCGGTCGGCCCAGAACGAGTTGGGGGGCTGGTCGAGGCCGATCGGGCCGGTGGGCATGTCCGGGCCCCACGACTGGAAGATGCAGGCCCCGGGACGCTTGTCGGCCCGGACGCCGACGATCAGCATGCAATGCCCCCAGTGCCCCCTGGGCCGGCAGAAGCCGTCCTCGTCTCGCTGGAGGGTGAAGCCCTGGTTCGAGCAGACCGGGACGGGATAGCCGTTGGCCAGCGCGTCCTCGAGTTCCTCGTAGGTCTCGACCATCGAGACGGTCTGGACCTTGTGCTGGCCGGCCTTGGACTTGATGGCGGCCGGGACGCCCCTGGCGCCCCACGACTTGGCCCGGTTGCCGTCGTAAGGGCCGACGAGGTCGCGGTCGACCGTGCCGATCGTGCTGACGGCCTTCGCGGCCCAGGCGCCGACGGCACCGTCGGAGTAAGATCCGCGCTGGCCGCCGATGTCGACCCGGGCCATCCCGTAGATCGCCTCGGTCGCGGTCTGGTGGAACGACTGGGCCTTGTGGCCCAGCGCGATCTGCACGGCCTCGAGCAGGTCGACGCCGTGGCCGAAGCCCTGGCTGACGCAGTCGCCGATCGTCTGCGCGGGGTAGTCGATGTAGGCGCCGTTGTTGACGTCCTTGAACGCCTTGTAGAGCAGCGTGGTCTTGCCCGTGCCCGAGCCGCTCAGGAGCGGCGCGGCGGCGGCGAACAGGGGCCGGGGCATCGTGGCGAGCTGGCGGTCGACCTCCTCGGGGTCGTGGAACCAGCCGCCCAGGTCGGCGAGATCCATCAACGGCCCCCCTTCAGCCCGGCGGCGAAGTCGCGCCAGAGCTTGACGACCGCGGCTCTTTGGGTCGGGTCGGCCGGCTCGGCCCCTTCGGCGAGCACCTTGGAGAATTCGGGGGCGACGGTGGCGGTGAACGCCTTGATCCGGGCCGTTTGCCAGGCCGACTGGAGGGCGGCCTGGGCGTCGGAGACGGCCTTGCCCTGCTCCAGGGCGTCGGCCGCCGCGAGCCAGGCGTCGCCCAGGCCCGACGAGACCGACGGGGCGAACGACCGGCCGAGGGCCTTGCCGTTGACGATCGACCGCGGGGCGGCCGGTCCCGGCGGGACGAAGTGGTCGTAGGTGACCACGCCGGCGATCGCGAGGACGGCCAGGGGGGTCAGGACGTTCTGGATGAAGCTGAGGATCTTCTGCATGCTCGGCTCCTTCCTCAGAGGGTCGCCTGGCCGATGGCGCCGCGGAGTCCCGCGGTCGCGAAGGCCGAGAGGAGGGTCTGGAGCGCGAGCGGGATCTGGCCGGTCGAGAGCTGGAAGATCCCCAGCACGACCAGCCCGGCCGCGACGATGTAAGTCCGATAGCCACTCAACGCGTTGAGGAACGACACGAGGCAACTCCCAAGGTGTGGACCAGGTCGGCGAAACGGAACACATGCGTTCGCACCGGAGAGGCGGCGAAGGCCGCGATTCTCCGGTCGTCCATTACTATCGCTCTCCGAGGGCCACCTTGAATCGCATATCCATGAAAGTTGATGCGATTGCTCGCGGCGGGCCTGGACAGGCGAGGCCGGCGCGACTACGATTTCCGGCCTCAGTCCCGCATCCGAGGCGAACCGCGAGTGTCACCATGCCGCCCGCCGACGACCCGAGGTCGCCGCTGCTCGACTTCCGCCAGGCCCGGGATTTCTTCATCGGGGTCGACAGCGACGGCTGCGCGTTCGACACGATGGAGGTGAAGCACAAGGAATGCTTCATCCCCAACATCATCCGGCATCTCGGCCTGGCCTCGGTCTCCCGGCTCGCCCGCGAGGTGGCCGAGTTCCTCAACCTCTACTCGAAGTGGCGGGGCACGAACCGATTCCCCGGCCTGATCCTGACCCTCGACATGCTGGCGGAGCGGCCCGAGGTCGCCCGCCGGGGGGCACGACTGCCGCGACTGGAAGGGCTCCGCGACTGGCTGGCCCGCGAGACCCGGCTGGGCAACCCCGCGCTCGAGGCCGAGGTCGCCCGGACCGGCGACCCCGACCTGGCGCTCGCCCTGGCCTGGAGCGAGGCCGTCAACCGGTCGATCGGCGAGGTCGTCCGCGACGTCCCCCCCTTCCCGCTCGTCCGCGAGAGCCTGGAGGCGGTCGCCGGGAAGGCCGACGTGATGGTCGTCTCCGCAACGCCCGGCGAGGCCCTGGAACGCGAGTGGGCCGAGCACGACCTCCGCCACCTCGTCGCTCTGATCGCCGGCCAGGAGCGAGGGAGCAAGAAGGAGGTCCTCGCCCTGGCGACGGCCGGCCGGTATGAGAAGGACCGCGTCCTGATGATCGGCGACGCCCCGGGCGACCTCGCCGCCGCCCGGGCTAATGGCGTGCTGTTCTATCCGATCGACCCCGGCGACGAGGACGAGTCCTGGCGCCGCTTCCTCGAAGAGGCGATGCCCCGATTCTTCGAAGGCACCTACGCCGGTCCGTATATGGAAGGGCGGGTCGGCCGGTTCCTGGGCCTGCTCCCCGAGATTCCGCCCTGGCAGCGTCCGTGACCGGCCTGCAAAATGGATTCGAGGACAATTGAGGATCGGAGAAGGGAGGAGATCAGGCGATGGCAACCACCGACGATCCCCAGGTCGAGGCTGCGGGTAGAAAAACGCAGTCCCCCTGGCCGAGGAGGGATGGCCCTTTCCGCTTCACGGTCGATCAGTTCTACAGGCTCGATGAGTTGGGCTTTTTCGACGATCGGCGCGTCGAATTGATCGAAGGGATAATCTACGAGATGACGTCCAAGCCGGCCCACTCGATCTCGGGCGAATTGACGCTTCGCGCACTCCAGGCGGTCTTTGGGGACGGATGGCGGATTCGGGAGGGCAAACCGCTAAACACCGGCCGGCGGACCATGATCGAGCCCGACTTCGCCGTCCTCGCCGGCAGCCCCCGAGATGCCGGCCTGGTCCACCCGACCACGGCGTCGTTGATCGTCGAGACCGGCGACGCCACTCTTCGGAAGGACCGCACGCTCAAGGCCCACATCTACGCCCAGGCCGGTATCGCGGATTACTGGATCGTGAACCTGGTCGATCGCCAGATCGAAGTCCACCGGAACCCCGGCGCCGACCCGTCGAGGCGGGGGCGATTCCGCTACGCCGACGTGACGACCGTGCCCGAGTCGGGTAGGATAGCCCCCCTGGCCGCGCCGGAGTCGCCGGTCGCGGTCGCCGACCTGCTCCCCTGACCGACGTTCTTCACCTTCCGATTGGACTCATCGAGCAAACGCGATGGCACAACCGACCGCCGACATTGGCCTGATCGGCCTGGCCGTGATGGGCGAGAACCTCGTCCTGAACATGGAAAGCCACGGCTACACCGTGGCGGTGTATAACCGGACCACGTCGAAGGTCGACGACTTCGTCGGCGGCCGGGGCAAGGGCAAGAAGCTGGTCGGCGCCCACACGGTCAAGGACCTGGTGGCCTCGCTCAAGCGCCCCCGCAAGGTCATGATCATGGTCAAGGCCGGATCTGCGGTCGACGCGGTGATCGAGGAGCTGGTGCCCCTGCTCGAGCCGGGCGACATCCTGATCGACGGCGGCAACACCCACTATCCCGACACCACCCGGCGGACCAAGGCTCTCAAGGAGAAGGGGCTGCTGTTCGTCGGCACCGGCGTCTCGGGCGGCGAGGAGGGGGCGCTCAAGGGGCCCTCGATCATGCCCGGCGGCAACCCCGACGCCTGGGAGTCGGTCAAGCCGATCTTCCAGGCGATCGCGGCCAAGGTCGGCGACGGCACGCCCTGCTGCGACTGGGTGGGCGACGAGGGGGCCGGTCACTACGTCAAGATGGTCCACAACGGCATCGAATACGGCGACATCCAGCTCATCTGCGAGGCCTACCACCTGATGAAGGACCTGGTGGGCCTCGACGCCCCCAGGCTCCACGAGGTCTTCGCCCGCTGGAACACCGGCGCCCTCGACAGCTACCTGATCGAGATCACCCGCGACATCTTCGGCTACACCGACGAGGCCACCGGCAAGCCGATGGTCGACCTGATCCTCGACAAGGCCGGCCAGAAGGGGACCGGCAAGTGGACGGTCACGTCGGCGCTCGACCTGGGCATCCCCCTGACCCTGATCGGCGAGTCGGTCTTCGCCCGCTGCCTCTCGGCCCAGAAGGACGAGCGCGTCGCCGCCGAGAAGATCCTCACCGGCCCGACCGAGAAGTTCCAGGGCGACCCGAAGTCGTTCATCGATGACGTCGAGATGGCCCTCTACGCCAGCAAGATCATCTCCTACGCCCAGGGCTACGCCCTGATGAACGCGATGGCCAAGGATTCGGGCTGGGAGATCAACAACGGCGGCGTCGCCCTGATGTGGCGAGGGGGCTGCATCA
>JAJYDH010000349.1 GCA_021777685.1 Planctomycetota bacterium
TCCTGTTGATGTACGATCCTGCCGAAAGGGCCCATTCTAGCAAGATCGCGGACCCAATGCCGCCACAAAGAAGCCTCAACGGACTTGTGGGTAATGCTCAGCTCCCAGAGGGAGAGGGGAGGAAGATGGGCCCTCGGGCCGATCGGTGGAGGTGGATGAAAGCGTCGGGTCGTCAGCCTTGCTTGCGGAGCCGGTCGAGCGGGACGTAGAACGTCATGTACCGCCGGCCGTCGGAGAAGAGCCGCCCGGCTCCGTCCTCGACGAGCACAGTGGCCCTCTTGGTGATCCGGTTGATCCGGCCGACGCGGGTCCTTCCGTCGTGCTCGAAGGCGACGAGGTCGCCCTGGCGGACCTCGTGGTGCTTCGCGGCGATCTCGCGAGGGGTGACCAGGTCGTGCACGGCCGCCGAGTGGCCGAAGATCGCCCGCGAGAGCGCCTGGAACTGCCCGGCGGAGCAGCTCGACCGGCCTTCGGCGAGGAACTCGGCCAGGTGCAGCAGCTCGTGCTCGAAGATCCGCTGGAGCGCCTCCAGGCGATCGCGGCAGACGATCCCGCCCACGGTGACGGTCCGGTCGACGTCGTGGAAGGTCTGGAAGAGGAGCAGGGTCGAGACGGCGATCTCGTATTCGGCCCGCTCGACGAGCCGGAAGACGCCGCGCTTCCGGTGCTTCCGCAGGATCGTCTTGCCGGCCGCCTTCGTCATCCGGTCGGACAGGCGGAGCGTGACCTTCCCCGCACCGTCCTCCTTGAGCATCGCGCCGAGGAGCCCGCCGAAGAACTCGGCGTCGTAGAGGTCGAAGAGGAGCGAGAGGTCGGCCACGCCGACCTCGTCGAAGTTCCCCGCCCGGATGTGCTCCGAGCGGCCCAGGACCGACCGATAAATTCGCTCCGATTTCGAGGCGACCTCGCCCGGCGAGTGCCGGAGCGCCAGGAGCCGGGCCAGGCGGTCGCGACTCATGGGGCCGGCAGGAACTGGACGGCGTCGGCGATCACGTGGCCGTCGGCCCCGTCGTTGCGGATCTCGACCCAGCCCGCGTCCCCCTCGGCGAACGAGAAGACGCCCAGGACGATCGGCGCGCCGTCCTTGAGCGGCCGTCGCTGGTCGACCCGGATCGTCCGCTCGCCGTCGAGCGAATGGACGGCGACGGGGGCGTTGGTCGCCCGGTTCGGGTTCGGCGTCGAGTAGAGCCGGACCTCATATTTGCCGGCCTTCGGGAGCTTCGGCGTGAACCGGACCCGGGCCCGGCCGTCGGCCTTGCCGCCGTCGTGCAGGTAGCCGTGGTTCACGAACGGGCCGACCGTGGACGACTCCTGCCAGTCGCCGGTCCGGGTCGCGTTCGCGTCGTCGACCACGACTCCGCCCAGCTTCGCCGGGGCGAGGCCCCTGCCGCCGCCGTTCGACGAGGAGGCGATCGTGCCGGGATCGAGGACCGAGGACTGCTCGGCCAGCTTCGAGGTCAGGCGTTCGACCGGCACGGCCTGGACCGCGACCTTGCCGTCGACCGCCAGGGCGGCGGCGACCCCGCAGGCGTGGCCCAGGATCATGTAGACCGGCTCCATCCGGACGGTCCCGTAGGCGACGTGCGAGGCCGACATGCAGACCGGCACGAGCAGGTTCGAGCACTCGGCGGGGCGGGGGACCAGGCTCCGGTACGGGATCGCGTAGGGGCGGACGCGGACCTGAAAATCCCCCTCGTTCAGGGCCGAGCCGTCGGGCTGCACGACGCGCTGGACGTGGTGCGAGTCGGTGTTGTACGAGCCGAGGCCGATGGAGTCGGCCTTGGTCCGCTCGTCCATGATGTCGGCCTGGGTCATGACGTAGGCGCCGAGCATCCGGCGGGCCTCGCGGACGTAGAGCTGGTGGGGCCAGTGGCCGGTGTCGTTGAATTCGTCCTTCGCCAGGCCCCAGTTGGCCATCTCGTCGTGGAGGGCCTTGGGGACGCGGGGGGCGTTGGCGAGGAAGTAGAGGAACCCCTGGACGTAGGCGATGTGGTCGTCGACGATCCTCGCGCGGGTCGCCCGGTCGGCCTCGGGGTAGTCCCAGTTGCCGCCGATGTGGTCGGTGGAGAAGGCCCCGTTGTTGTTGGTGTCGGTCTTGCCGTTGGGCATCCGGACCGGGTTCATGAGCTGGCCGACCTTGAGGTCGGGCTTCCGGGCGAGGTAGCGGGCCAGCAGCTCGTAGCGGGCGGGGTCGTAGCCGGGAGGTTTCGGGAACGGGAAGATGTTGTCCTTCCGGTCGGTCATGCAGAGCCGATAGTTGTACGCCTGGGTCTTGGCGTCGCCCGAGCCCGCCGCGCCGGGCGGGGCGGGCTGGACCGTCGGCAGCGGCTTGCCGTCGGGGCCGAGGGCCGGCACGGCGACCGGCCACTGGTGCGCGGGGCTCCGGGCCTGGACGCCGGCGATCGACTCGCCGTACTGGTCGCGCCCCTCGCGGCCGATCGCGTACTTGACGCCGGCTTTGGCCATCAGGTCGCCTTCATAGCTCGCGTCGACGAAGACGGGGGCCGCGAAGACGTCCCCCTTGTCCGTGGCGATCGACGCGACCCTCAGCCCGTCCTTCTCGACCCTGGCGAGGGTCGACTCGAAGACGACCTCGACCTTGGCCTCGGCGAGCATCTCGCGGAGGACGGCCTCGGCGACGTGGGGCTCGAAATGAAAGCCGTCCGAGCAGTCCTTCACCTGGACCGAATTGATCCCATAGGTGTCGACGTAGTGGGTCAGGACCCGGCGGAAGAACTCGCGGGAGATCCCGCCGATGGCCGCTCGGTTGCCGAAGTCGGTCGCCCCCAGGCCGCCGGAGACCATCCCGCCGACGTGCCGGCCGGGCTCGACGATCACGGCGGACTTCCCCTCGCGGCTCGCGGAGACCGCCGCGACGACGCCCCCCGCCGTACCGCCGTAGACGACGACGTCCGCCCTCCGGGGCTCGGCCGCCCTCGACGGGACGAGGCCCGCGAATGTCATCGCGAACGCGAACGCCGATGTCAATCCAGGGCGCGTCATCCCTCGGCTCCCGCCCGCCGGCTCGTCGGGCCACTCGTAAAGTCACGATTCTCGGAAAGGACGCCATTAGACCGCCCGGCGGGCCCGCCCACAAGGGGCCAACTCGCCCCCGATCGGGAGTGTCGGCGGGCGATGTCGAAATTTGTCGCTGAAATCCCGCTCCACCTCCTTTTCAAATGAATGCGATCCGACTATGTTGTTCGAACAGTTCGGTGGCGACGTCGCCACGCGATACCGCCCTCCCCCGGAGAAGGCCGGCATGACGCCCGTCTTGACCTCAACCCGCAGCAGACCTTCGCCCGCACCCGACCCCCTGAGACTCGCCGCAAGGATCGCCCGCGACGCAGCCGAGTCTCTCGCCAACGAGGCCACCGATCCCCGCGAGGTCGACCGCTATCTCCTCGCGGCCGGCCGGCTCTCCTCGGCCCTCGACTCCCCCCTCGCCGGCCGCCGTCGCCTGATGATGGCCTCGCCGGCCGTCACCGAGACCACCGGACAGGTCAGGACGCTCGTCGAGATGATCGAGATGATCGAGGACGAGGCCGACGATACCTACCGACTTCGCCTCGCCAGGCTCCTGCTCCGGGCCCTGGTCTGGCGCCCCGAGACCTTCCCGACTCCCGGGGATTGAACCTCCCCCATCCCGCACCGATCCGGGGCGCGTTATCATCGGCGCGTCCGCCCGATCCGAGCAACCCCACGGCAAGGGGAGGTTTCCTCATGAGCAAGCCCGTTCCCGAGCCGATCGAGCCCGGGCTGGTCTTCGACCTGGCCTCCGCCGTCGTCAAGGCCGACCGGTTCCCGCACCTGGCCTCGATCGACGGCGACCGGCCGCGGGTCCGGCCGGTCTCGCCGGTCCGGACCGACGGATTCACCGTCTACGTCGCCAACCTCCGCGGCTATCACAAGACGGCCGAGATCGCCGCGAATCCCCACGTCGAGCTCTGCTACCTCGACGACCATCACGACCAGGTCCGGATCGAGGGCATTGCCGAGATCCTCTCCGACCGGGCCCTCCTCCAGGAGATCTGGGATTCCAACCCCCTGCTCCGCAACTACCTCGGCTCGATCGACAATCCCGCGCTGATCGTCTACCGGATCAGGCCCGATCGGGTCCGCTACATGAAGGAATGGGCGCTCGACTACCACGACGTCCCGCCCGAGCGACCGTCCTGACGCCCTGCCGGCTTCGCCCGATTCATGGCCGATTGCCGATGATCGATGGTCGAAGCGGCGAGGTAAAGCGAGCTGGCTGCCGGAATCCTCCCGATTCCCCGGCCCCCTCTTTCGATCAACCATCGTTCATCGGCAATCGGTCATTTGCCGCGCAATGCGACGAGGGCGAGAGCCCGGCAACTCGCCGGACCCCCGCCCTCGTCCTTGGCTTTGTTTCGCGATCGGCCCCGAGGCCGTCAGACGGCCGGCCGGCCGCTCAGGGCCCGGGTGATGGCGATGAAGAGGCAGGCGCCGATGAACGACACGAAGATGCTGCCCCAGAACCCTTCGACACCCTGGACCATGTAGCCCATCAGGAACCCGCCGACGAGGGCGCCGACCAGGCCGACGAGGATGTCGCCGATCATGCCGAAGCCGCCGCCCTTCATCACCTGACCGGCCAGCCAGCCGGAGATCAGGCCGACGAGCGCCCAGGCGATCAGGCCGCCGGGGATCAAAGCGATGTCCGCGAGGAGGAGGGTCGTGGTCATGGTCTGGGCTCCCATATCTTGAAATTGCTGGAGGAGGGCCGACGCGGCGCCGGGAGGCGACCCATCGTTGTCATCGGCTCACCTTGACGGGAAGATATCAAACGCAATCCCCGGGCCAATTCCATCTCGCCGTTCGATTTTTCTCGAATCCGGCCGACCGTCCCCGTCGCCCGCGCGGCGGGACGGCCCGGGACTTGCCCCCCCCGCCCGTCGGAGGGCCGAGCATGGAACGACCGCGCGACCGCGACTTCGACCGATCCGCCTACCGATGGCGCCCCGACGTCGACTATCAGGCCCATCCCGAGCAGTATCGCGTCGGCAAGGGGGAACAAGGGGTCCTGATCTGCGAGCCCTACAAGGGGGAGTTGGTGCCGCTCTGGCGGTTCAAGACCCCCGAGGTCGCCCGCGCCAGCCGCGCGGCGATCTACCGGATGTTCCTGAAATACCTGAAGGCGGGCGACTTCGTCGGCGCGGACATGGCCCGCAAGTTCCTCCAGATGGGCTTCACCCGGGCCCGCCGCTACACCAACTACAAGGGCGGGCGCAAGTACGCCCCCGAGGACGGCCGGCCGCTCGCGAAGGGCACGGGCGACCCCCAGAAAGCCATCAGCGCCGACCTCTTCTTCGAATCCTGGAAGCGGGCCGAGGCGAATCCCGCCTACGCCCGGATGAAGGCCGACTGGAAGGCGAAATTCGGCTGAATTCAAGCCTCCGACGGCCAGGCGAACGACCCGGAGCCGTCCCGCTCCAGCGGCTCGACGCCGATCACGGCATCAACGTCGAGCGGGCCGTGGACGTGCGGGAACGGCTCGTCCGAGTGGGGCGACGCCGCCCACTCGATCGGCGATCGGACGCGGTCGAGGTCGATCCGGAGCACGACCAGCCCCTCCCGCTCGGAGAAGAACCGATTCGCCGAGCCCGCGACCTGGCCCGCCGTCGAGGCGTGGATGAACCCCTCGGTCGCCAGCGAGTCGGCCCGATAGACCCCCTCGGCCCGGGCCCGCTCCCACTCGGCCATCGTCGTGATGTGGAAGATCTCGGCCATCGAGGCCAGCTCCACGATCCGCCGGACCAGGGCACGGTCGGTCTTCCCGTCCCGGCAGGCGGCCGAGCCGAGATGGATCTCCTTCACCCCCGCCTCGACGATCGGCCTGATCTGATCCAGAGTGATCGACCCGCCGGCCATGATCGCGATCCGCCCCGCCGCCCGCCGGGTCAGTTCGGCGATCATGTCCAGTCCCGCCATCGCCGTCGGCGCCTGGCCCGAGGTCAGGACCCGGTCGACGCCCAGCCCGATCAGGTCGTCCAGGGCCTCGAACGGGTCGCGGGTCGCGTCGAACGCCTTGTGGAACGTGACGCTCATCGGCCGGGCGGCTTCGATCAGACGACCCGCCTTGCCGAGGGCGACGCGCCCATCGGCGGTCAGCAGCCCGAGGACGACGCCCGCCACGCCGAACTCTCGGGCGAACCAGATGTCGTGCTTCATGACCTCGATCTCAACCGGCCGATAGACGAAATCTCCGGCCCTGGGACGGATGAGGACGTGAACCGGGATGTCGAGGCCGAGGTATGTTTCCGAGATCATCCCTGCGCTGGGCGTGACCCCGCCTACGGCCAGGTTCTCGCAGAGTTCGACCCGGTCGGCCTCGCCGTCCGAGGCGGCGAACGCCGCTTCGACCCCCTCCGCGCAGATCTCGACGGCAGCCTTCATGCCGAGCCCTCTCTTGTAGGGTGGGTGAGCGGAAGCGAAACCCACCAAGCGCTTCGACGTGGCCGATCCTGGTGGGTTTCGCTTCCGCTCACCCACCCTACAAGACAAGATTCAGACCTCGCCCAGCTCGGCCTCGGCCCTGGCAACCAGCTCCTTGAAATCCTCGTCGGGAAGGAGCAGCGTCGTCAGCGGCTCGACGCCCTCCTCGATCAGCGTGAGCAATTCGGCCGTGCCCGATCGGAGGCCGAGGGCCTTGCCCCGCGCTTCGAGGGCCCTGGCCACGATCGCGTCAAGTCCGAACGCGGTCGAGGCTCGCGACAGACTCCGGGCCACTTCACTCATCTCGGCGCGGTCGAACGGACCGGGGCCGTTGAGCCTCGCGGCCTCGGCGATCAGGAGCAGCGCCTCGGCGAGCTTGTCGCAGCCCTGGACTTGCTGGCGGGTCGGCTTGGTGGCCATCGTTCGATCGGCCCTCCCGGGCTTCGGACCTCGGATCTGAATAGGAGTTACGCGGTTGCTCGACGGTCGTCTTGTGTTGTCAACAGCATGGGAAATTCGCGT
>JAJYDH010000350.1 GCA_021777685.1 Planctomycetota bacterium
GCGCTGGCGGAGGGCCTCGCCGACCTGGGCGTCTTCGAGGTAGCTGGCCTCGACGATCGCCCGGAAGACGAGGTAGGCCCGCTCAGATTCGCCGATGTCGCGATAGGCCCGGCCGACGACCTGGACTTCGTCGAAGGGGATGACCAGCTCGGGGCCCTTTTCGCGGAGGATTTCGAAGTCCTGGACCACCTTGCGGGGCTGGTAGTCCTTGATGTGGATCGTCAGGAGCATCCGCGCGGCGTCCTTGGCGACGTTGTCGCGGAGGGTGTAGCCGCCGAAGAGCTCTTCGAGCGGCCCGGCGGCCTCGTGGAGCTTGCCGGCCAGGAACAGCCCCTTGCCCCGGGCGTAAAGCTCGTCGGGCGTGGCCTTGTAGGGGTCGGTGGAGGCTTCGCCGGGGGCGAGGACCTGCATCTCCCCGGCCGATCCCAGGTGGACGATGACGGGGTCATACGCCTCGCGAATCCTGGTCGGCAAGGCACGATATCGGCCGGGGAGATAGCCGGCGATCTCGTATTCGATCTCGCCGATACCGTTCTCGGGGGTGAAGTAGAACGTGAGCACGTTATCGGCCAGGTTGTACGAACTGGCCGAGGTCCGGACCGAGCCCTCGATCAGGGTCGTGCCGGCGGGCAAGGTCTCCTCGACCACCAGGAAATCGCGATCCCACGCCGCCCGGCCGGTGGCCGGGTAGGAGGTCGTCGTATGTATCTCGACCTTGGCCCTCCCGCCCTGGGCCACCTGCGTGACCACGTTCGAGAAGACGACCTGGGTGATGACCGACGCGAAGCCGGTCGGCAAGGGCTTGCCGTCGAGCTCGGGGTCGGCGGCGAGGTAGAATCGGTTGAGAATCCGATACTTCTGATCGTTTCGTCTCTGCTCGGGGCCGAAGTCGCGGGCGAAGCCGGTCATCGTCACCGCGTACCCATAAGTGCCCCGCCCCTCGATGTGGAACCGGACTCGGTTGGCGTCGCCGACCTTGAGGGCCTTCCGGGGGACGAGCACCGCCTTGCCTTCGGCCTGGCCGACAATGTCGGCCCGGTAGACCTCGGCGTCGTTGACGGTGACGACCAGGCGATAGCGGTCCTCCGCGGCGCCGGCCTTGCCGTAGAACGCGGCCAGGGCGGCGACGGCCGCCCCCTTGGCCTTGTGCGGGCTCCAGCCGTCGCCCATCCGGTGGGCCAGGAGCCATTCCGACGCCGCCTCGAAGTCCGGCGCCTGGGGCCGGACCCTGGCGAAGGCCAGGGTCGCCAGCGCGGTCGTCTCGACGGCCCCCCGGTGATACGGCCCCTGGTCCTTCCCCTCCCAGTACTTCCGGGGCTTCATGCCCGGCCCTGCCGACTCCGTCTTCGCCCTCGGCCCGAGGACGTCGAGCACCTCGTTGGCCAGGGTCGCGCGGTCGAGGTGGGCGAAGCTCAGGGCGAGGTACGCCAGGGCCACGTCGGGCAGGTTCTGGCGGACCCGGTTGAGGCTGTTGGCCTGCTCGAAGTTCGCCTTGCCGAAGGCGGCCAGGGCGTGGAGCAAGGCGGCGCGGGCCTCGTAGTCGGAGCCGGCGCGGGCGAACTCGGCGGCCAGGTAGTTGGTCGCCCTGTCGGCGGCCGTCGGGTCGGCCAGGAGCCCGACGGACCTCGCCCCGTGGAGTGCGGTCGCCGCGTGCGCCGAGGCCATCCGGTCGGACTTCGGCCGGGGCTGGCCCTCGCGGGGCGTGACCCACGGCCAGCCGCCGTCGTCGTTCTGGTTCGTGACCAGCTCGGCCACGAGCCCCTGGATCCGTTCGGAGAGCCGGGCGGCCTCCGGGGCCTCCGGCGTCCGGGCCTCGCGGAGATAGGCCAGGGCCGAGGTCGCCGCGATCAGGTCGGAGGCCCGGTCGGCGATCGTGTCGGGGGGGATCGGCCAGCAGATCAGGGCGTTCCGCGAGAGCGGCCGGATATCGCGGCCCAGGGCCAGCTCGATCAGCATCCGGCGGAGGGTCGGCGAGACGTCGATCCGAAGTTCAGGGCTCTCATACGCCCGGCCCGGGGGCAGGCCGACGAAGACCGTCGCGTCGTCGCTGGCCGTGCCCGAGGCCGAGGCGAACGCCTGCACGCCCCACGGGCGGATGGGGACCTCGACGACCAGCTCGTCGGAGACCTCGCCCGCCTTCGCGGTCAGCGTGAGCCGGACGGACTCGCCGTCGGGGACCTCGAACGGGTCGAAGAGGACTTCGTCGACGCCGTCCCCCTTGAGGTCGAGGGCCTTCGGATAGACCTGCTCCTTCTCGCCCGAGTAGATCGCCAGCCTGACATCGACGTTCCCCTTGATGCCGACGTGATGGACCTCGGCCGAGAACCGGGGTTTGTCGCCCTGGGTCAGCGAGGCGGGGACCTTGAGGTCGACGAAGAAGTCCTTGCGGACGGTCAAGCTCCCCGAAGCCTGGCCGACCAGGGTGTCGGCCCCCGTCACGCCCCGGGCCGAGAACCGGTACTCCGAGAGGGCCATCGGGGCCTTGAACTTGACCGACGCCTTGCCGTCCTTGCCGGTCACAACGCCGGGGTTCCAGTAGGCGGTCTCGGCGAACTGCTCGCGGGGCATGGCCGGGGCCTGGTTCTGGCCCTTGGCATCCCGGCCCAGCATGTCGGCCTGGAAGAGGGACCTCCGGCGGAGTTGGGGCTCCGACCCATCCGTCTTCTTGTCGAAGTCCTGCTCGGCGAAGAAGCCCTCCACCCCGGCATTCAACCGCTTGAAGTCCATGATCACGTCCCCGGACTTCCTCGCGTCCGACACGAAACCCATTCCGCCCATCCCGCCGCCGAGGCCGCCCATCGGCGCTGCGGCGGGGGGTGTCGCCACGGCCCCGTTCACGGACCTCGCGGTGAATGCATAGGCCCCGTCGGGCAGTTGTCCGGCCTTCTCTCCGGCGGCGGCCAGGTCGGATTCCCTCCGACGGTTGAACAATCGAAGGTCGCCCGCCTCCGCTTTCGCCAGCTCCCTGGCCTGATCCATCACGGCCCCCCGGCTGGCGGCATTGTTGAGCTGGGCCAGGAGCCGCTCCTGCTCCTCGACGACGGCCTCGGAGACGGGCGTCGTGGCCGGCTCGTCGCGGAAGGTGTTGGACGCCTCGGTCGAGAAGGCGCCGGTGCGGGTCTGGTCGTAGAAGTACGGCCCGATGGGCGGCATCCGGTCGACGAACAGCCGCAAGAGCGACCGATCCACCAAGGCCAGCGCGACCTCGGCCGCCACCGGCCGGTCGAGCTGGTCCACTGTCGTCACCTCGACCTCGACCTCCTCGCCGGGGCCAACCGCGGCCTTGATGGGCTTGATCGTGACGCGCAGATCCCTCTCGACCCGGATGTCCAGGCTGGCCTGGTCGAACTTGTCGCCGGCCATCCTCGCGGCGGTGAGGGTGAAGTTGGGGAACTGCGGGCCGTCGACCGGCCAGGTCACGGGGTTGTCCCCCTCCTTGATCGGCACGAGTTGATATTTGAGGATCCGGTCGGCCTCCCATGCCAGCAGCGCCGTGCCGGGTTTGGAGCGGCTGTGGAGGTTGACCGAGGCGGTCTCGCCGACCTTGAACGACTGGCGGTCGGTCAGCAGCCGGAGCCGGGTCTCGTCGGCCTTGCCCGAGATTTCGAGGGCCCGGTCGGCGACGATCGGGTTGCCGAACTGGTCGGTGCCGGCGACCCGGACGACGTAGCCGCCCCCCTGCTCGTCCTCGACCTTGAGCGAGAGCCGCCCCTTGCCGGTCTCCTTGTCGGTCGTCAGGACGTGGCTCGACGCCTCGCGCTCGGTGATCCGCCCGCCGAGGTTGACCTGCTTGAGGACCGAGACGCGAAGCTCGCGCCCGGTCGGCTTGCCCTGGGCGTCGAGCGTCGTGGCGTTGAGGGCGAAGGTCTCGCCGTCGAGGTAGACCGTCCGGGTGGTGCTCAGGCCGATCCCGAACCCCTTGATGGCCAGCATCACCCCGGCGACGGCCCCGACGTTGTCGCCCGGCAGCCGCGCGGCGAGCCGGAGGGCCTGCTCCTCGGCGAAGCCGTTGGTGGCAACCTCGACGTGGAACTTGCCCGCCGCGTCGGTCGTCCCCCGGACGATCCGCCCGTCCGGCAGCGCGACCTCGATCGGCCGGCCCGAGACCGGCGAGCCGTACTGATATTTGGCGATCACGTCGGCCTCGATCTTCTCGCCCCGGTAATAGACCGTCCGGGGCAGGTCGAAGTCGAGGTCGATCTTTTCCAGCTTGTACGACTGGACCTCGAAGTTGCCCGAGAAGTCCCCCTGGCCGGGCTTGAACAGCCGGACCCGGTACGCCCCCACCGGCGCGCCGGAGTCGAGCCGGAGACCTTCGTGGAACGTGCCGAACTCCGAGAGCGTGGCGGCCTTCGCCAGCAGGAGCCGCCCCCGGGCGTCGTAGACCTCCAGCCGGTACGACTCGCCGGCCGGGTTGGCGTACTGGCCGTCCTTCGCCTCGCGGACCACGCCGCGGAGGGCCACTTCCTGGCCCGGCCGGTAGGCCGGGCGGTCGGTGTAGATATAAGCGCGAGCGGTCAGCCCCTGCGCGACCTTGTCGGGCACGCCCAGGCCCGAGCCCGCCGCGTCGGGGCCGTCGAGGACCAGGTACTGGAGCGGGACGCCGCCCGCCGGCGCGTTCGGCCCCGGGCCCGCCAGCGGCCTGTCCCAGCCGGCCAGCAGGACGCCGTCGTCGCCCGTCGTCTTCTCCAGGATCACGCCCGACCCGTCGGCGATCAGGACCCGGGCCCCCTTGCGGCCCTTCCCGGTCTTCATGTCCTGGGCGAACACCAGGACCTGCTCACGCGAGACCTTGACGATCGCGTCCAGGTCGCTGCCGACGACCAGGGCCGTCGCCTGGAGTGTCTTCTCGTCCGTGACCTTGACGACGTAGACGCCCGGCACGGCGACCTTGAGGTCATACGTCGATTCGACGGGCCTGTACTTCGCGTAGTCCTTGACCGGGACGGTCCACTCGGCGTCCGGGGCGACCAGGCCGACGTCGAGCGACTGGACCTGGCCGAGGACATGCTTCTTGCGGAAATAGGCCTCGGCGTTCAGCTTGTAGGCGGTGAAGGTGAGGGTCTCCAGGTTCCGGGTCGTGACCCTGAGCTGCGCCGCCTCGCCCGACCGGAAGGCCCGGGGGGTGACGACGGTGAGGGCCTTCGACTCCATCACCGCGACCCGCTGGGCGGCCTGCGACTTCCAGGGCTCGGCGGCGACCTTGCGGAACCGCTCGATGGCGCCGGCGGGGTCGCCCTTCTCGGTCTCGAAGATCGAGGCGACCTCGAACTGGGCGTGCGAGGCGGGCTCGGAGCCGGGGAACTTGCCGATCAGGGGCTCCCAGGCGGCGATGGCCTCGTCCCACTTCCGCTCGGCCTCGAAGCTCCGGCCGACGTCGAACAGGGCCTGCGGGACCCGGGCGTCGAGCGGGTTCTGGGCGACGAACTTCCGCCAGGCCGCGCGGGCATCCTCATACTTCTCGCGGGCCAGGGCGTCGGCGGCGATCTGGAGCTGCGCGTCGAGGATCGCCCGCTGGGCGTCGGCCGACTGCGGGCCGTTGGGGAACCTGGCCAGGTATCCCTGATAGGCGGCGATCGCCTCGTCGAACTTCCCCTGCCCCTGGAGGGTCCGGGCGACCTGGAAGGTCGCGGTCATCGACAGGTCGGCCAGGTCGCGCCT
The DNA here is from genome assembly GCA_021777685.1 of Planctomycetota bacterium. Classification (GTDB taxonomy): domain Bacteria; phylum Planctomycetota; class Planctomycetia; order Isosphaerales; family Isosphaeraceae; genus Tundrisphaera. Next base: position 5,662 of record JAJYDH010000350.1, read on the forward strand.
CGCCTCGTCGGACTCGGCCTTGAACTGGTCGCCCTTGAGGAAGGCGCGGAAGGCGGCGATGGCCGCCTCGCCCTGCCCCCGGTTGAGGTAGGACTCGCCGATTTCGAACGCCGCGCGGACGGCCTTGGGGTGCGCGGGGGCATCGGCCAGGAACCGGCGGAGGGCGGCGACGCCGAGGTTGAGCTGGGTGTCGTCGGGCGGGGTCGGGATGCCGTGGGTCCGGGAAATCTGGTAGAGCGACCGGGCCCGGAGGTCGGCGAGGTCCTTCGACGGGGCCTTGGCGGACTCGGACGCGAGGTCGCGGGCCAGGTCGGTCCAGGTCATCCGAGCGGCGATATTCTGGCCGGCGGCGAGCTGGGCCTCGCCCAGGTGGAACCGGACGGCGAAGCGGTCGGGCCCTTTGGGATACTCCTTCAGATAAGCCTGAAAATCCCGGATCGGGTTGGCCTGCACGGGCATCTTGGCGTTCCCCGCGCCCGGCATCTGGCCGGCCTTGCCCATCGCGAACAGGAGCGAGGCCCGGAGCGCGTCCCCCTTGGCCAGCTCGCGGGCCCTGGCCAGCAGGACGTAGGCCCCGTTCGGGTCGGGGTGCGAGACGGGGTCGTCGGGCGCCAGCAGGCGGCGGGCGAACGCGTCATAGACCTCGGCCAGCCGGTCCTTGCGGCCGGGGTCGAGGAGCGTCTCGGCCTCGGCGCGGGCGAGGGCCTCGGCCCGGGCGGCACGCCCGGCGGCCAGCTCGACGGCGGCCAGCTCGAACCGGATCTTCGCGGCCCAGGGGCCCTTCGGGTCGGCGTCCAGGGCCTCGGACAGGGTCCGCCGGGCCTCCTCGGCCTTCCCGCCCAGCCGCTCGGCGACCCCCCGGAGGAACCGGAAGTATGACTTATCGGAGGGCGATTTGGCCTCGGCGAACAGCCGGTCGAGGGCGGCGATGGCCTCGTCATACCGGCCCTCCTGCATCGAGGCGACCACCGGGCCCGGGAGGGTCGGGGAGATCGGGGCGACCGCCCGTTTGGCGGTCGTCGCGGGAGGTGCGTCGGCGCCCAGGCTCGCCGCCGTCAGGAACGCCATGAGGGCCGCCGCCCACCGTCCTCGAAGCCGGGCGCTGTGGGATGTCACGAGGGTATCTCCGGGAATCGGGAGAGGAAGTGGGCCGAAGGGGCCGGATGCGACCTTTGCGGGCCGGTCGTCGTCCCTGAAGACCTTCGGATGTCGCCCAGGGTACGCCCGCCGTCGCCCCGCGTCCAGCGGCTGGACTCCGGCGCCCCGCCCTATCAACGGCCGGGCGGCCGGTTTCTTGGGGGATTTTCG
>JAJYDH010000351.1 GCA_021777685.1 Planctomycetota bacterium
GAAGCGGGTCTCCATCATCCCGTCGTACCCCTCGACGGCGCGCATCAGGCCGAGGTTCCCCTCCTCGATCAGGTCTTCGAGCGAGAGCCCCTTGTTGAGGTAGCCCCGGGCGATGTTGACGACCAGCCGGAGGTTGGCCTTGACCATGTGCTCGCGGGCGTAGGGGTCGCCCTCGGCCACCCGCTCGGCCAGCATCCGCTCCTCCTCGGCCGAGAGCAGCGGCGTGGCGTTGATGTCATGCAGGTAGATCTGCAAGGGTGAGTGCGAGCTGATGTCGCGACGGGCCGCGCGGGGCGTCATCGGGGCTTCCTCCTGGGGGTGCGTCGTCGGGCCCCCGAGCGGCCGCCTCATCGTGGCCGTCGGGGCGACGCTCGGCCGGTCCGGGCGGATGCGAGTTTGCATCGGACCCGCATCGGGACCCTAGGACGCGGCCGTCGGGGTGTCAACTCGCGGCGAGAAATGGCGACGAGGCGCCCCCGAGGCCCGACGACCGGCGACGGCAAGCCCCTCGCCGCGTTCATGCCGGTGCCGATCACCCCGGCGATGGCCGAGGCGTCGAGGTCGAATGATCCGAGGCGGCCTTCACGACCTCAGCACCACCACCGCCCCGGCCAGCAAGAGCCCCACGCCGACGACCCTCCAGGGGCTGACGGGGTGGACGGCGAATCCGACCAGGCCGTGGTGGTCGAGCAGGACGGACGTGAGGATCTGCCCGGTGACGACCATCCCGAGCCAGCCCGCGGCCCCCAGGCGGTTCGAGTAGGTGACCGTCACCATGATGTAAGTGGCCCCCACGACCCCGCCGAGCCAGATCCACCAGGGGGCGCCCGCCAGTTGAGCCGGCCGGGGCATCGGCGGGCGGAGGGCCAGGCCGAAGGCGAGCAGGGCCAGCGTGCCGGTGGCGAACGAGGTGATCGCCGCCGGGACCGGGTGCCCGATCCGCTCGCGGAGCCCGTTGTTCAGACCCACCTGCACCGCCAGCGCGGCGCCCGAGAGCAGGGCCAGCCCCGCGTAAAGCCACGTCATCGTCGGTCGATCCTCGGTCGTGTCGAGTTGGCGAAATCGGCCGGTCCAGGCTAGTCGCCGGCCCGACCCGACGCAACCTCAGGGCCGCGCGGATCGTCCCTTGCGGGCGGGGGCCGGGGACCGGATCATGAATGTCGGCCCGACGCGTCGGGATTGTCGCTGATTTCCTGTATCGGGCCGGCGGGAGGCGCTTCGGCGATGGGCGGAGGACCGATGGAGCTGATCGCGAAGGCCCGGGCCGGGGAGGTCGAGGCCCTCGGCGAGATCTGCAACCTGTACCGCAACTACATGCGGATGGTCGTCCGGACCGGCCTGGGCCCCAAGCTCCGCGAGCGGGTCGAGCTGTCCGACGTCGTGCAGGAGGCGCTCGTCGAGGTGGTCCGGCAGTTCCCCCAGTTCACCGGGCAGGACGAGGCCGCGCTCGTCGGCTGGCTCCGCCGCCTGGTCGGGCAGAAGCTGGCCGACCTCGGCCGCTACCACAGCCGGGCCAAGCGATCGGGCGACGGCCCCGACGTCCCGCTCGACGCCGCCCGGGACGCCCCCCGAGGGGGCGACGGCAGCCAGGGGGGCAAGCTCCTGGATCTCCTCTCCCTCAGCCAGACCAGCCCGAGCGAGGCCGCCAGCCGCCGGGAGCAGATCGTCCTCCTCGCCGACGCCCTCTCCGCCCTCCCCGAGTCCGAGGCCGAGGTCCTCTGGCTCTACCACGCCGACGGCCTCTCCTTCGAAGGGATCGGCGACCGCATGGGGGTCAGCCGCAAGAGCATCCGGGGCATCTGGGCCAGGGGCCTCAAGAGCCTCAAGCGCACGATGGATGGGCCGCGGAAATAGCGGGTAGCGGGTAGCGGGTAGCGGGTAGAAAAAGATAGGGTGGTCAGAGAGGAGACCCTACATGGGAGTGAAGAATTACCGCGATTTGATCGTTTGGCAGAAGGCGATGGATCTTGTGATTTTGGTCTACCAGTTCACAGACTCATTCCCTCAGAAGGAAGTATTTGGGCTCACAAATCAGGTGCGCAGGGCGGCCGTGTCGATCCCGTCGAATATCGCCGAGGGCCAAGGGCGAAATTCCAATCGCGACTTTCGGCACTTCCTCTCGATTGCTCGCGGATCGCTCCAGGAGGTCGAGACGCAGTTGGAACTCGCCCGACGTCTGGGATATCTGCGTGAAGACGACCTGATCAACATCTCCGAAGTCTCGTGCGAAGTAGCCCGACTCATCAACGGACTCTCACGAGCACTCAAGGAACCATAACCGGTCCTGTATCTTACTCTCTTCTCTACCCGCTACCCGCTACCCGCTACCCGCTACCCGCTACCCGCTACCCGCTACCCGCTACCCGCTACCCGCTACCCGCTACCCGCTACCCGCTACCCGCTACCCGCTACCCGCTACCCGCTACCTACTTCCCGCTTCCCGCTACCCGCTACCCGCTACCCGCTACCCGCTACCCGCTCGAGGGCTTACCGCCATGGTCCGCCGCACCGAAGCCGAACCCGAGCCCGAGGCGACCGGCCCGGTCGACCGCGATGAGCGGCTTGGCGACGCGATCGAGGCTTACCTGGAGCTGGCCGAGGCGGGGAACGGGGTGCCCGAGCCGGAGGAGTTCGCCCGCGGCTATCCCGACATCGCCGACGACCTGGTCTCGGCACTGGAGGGCCTGGCGCTGGTCCGGGGGCTGGTCGGCTCGTCGAGCGGGCCGGGGCACCGGCTGGAGGAGGGGCGGCGGGTGGCCGGCTACCGGATCGTCCGCGAGCTGGGCCGGGGCGGGATGGGGATCGTCTACGAGGCCGTCCACGTCGGCCTCGACCGCCCGGTCGCGCTGAAGGTCCTGGGGACCCAGGCGGCGCCGGACTCCTCGGGGCGTCGGCGGTTCCTCAACGAGGCCAGGACGGCGGCGGGGCTGCACCACACGCACATCGTCCCGGTCTTCGACGTCGGGCAGGTCGGCGGGCTCTGCTACTACGCGATGCAGCGGATCGAGGGGAGCGGGCTCGACCGGGTCCTCAGGCACCTCCGCCGCGACCGGTCGGTCGCCGCCGGCTCGACCCACGGCTCGGCGTCGGGCAGGCCGGGCCAGGCGACGGCGAATCGCCCCAAGCCCACGCCCAACCGCGATGCCGCCCTGGCCGTCTCCGGGCTGGGGGACACGACCCAGACCTGGGGCGACATCGGCGGCGGGACCACCTGGCGTCGCGAGCCGGTCGACGAGCCCCCGGCGTTCATCCCCCCTCGCGGCTCGGCCTATTATCGGTGGGTGGCCGACGTCGGCCGGCAGGCGGCCGAGGCCCTGGCGCACGCCCACCAGCGCGGGGTGATCCACCGCGACATCAAGCCCTCGAACCTGCTGATCGACGGCCGGGGGATGGTCTGGGTCGCCGACTTCGGCCTGGCCCGCCGCCTGGCCGACCCGAGCCAGACGCAGTTCGACAGCATGCTCGGCACCCCCCGCTACATGAGCCCCGAGCAGGCCAGGACCGGCGCCATCGACGGCCGGGCCGACGTCTACAGCCTGGGGGCGACGCTCTACGAGCTGGTCACGCTCCGCCCGCCGTTCGACGGCCAGAGCGCCGCCGAGCTGATCGAGCAGATCACCGGCCGCGAGGTCCCGCGCCCCGGGCGGTTCGACCCGAGGGTCCCGCTCGACCTGGAGACGATCCTCCTGAAGGCCCTGGCCAAGCGGCCCGACGACCGCTACACCACCGCCGACGACCTGGCCGATGACCTCGCCCGGTACCTGGCCCACGAGCCGGTCAAGGCCCGGCGGATCGGCCCGGTCGGCCGGCTCTGGCGGTTCGCCCGCCGCCACCCCAGCCTGACCGCCGTCTCGACCATCGCCGCGGCGCTGGTGCTCTCCACGGCGACCTTCGCCTACGTCCGGGTCGTCGACGAGCGCGCCCGGGCCGACGACGCGGCCCGCGCGGCGACCAGGGCGCAGCTCCTGACCGAGGAGGCCAACCGCCGGCTCCTGATCGCCGACCGCGAGCGGCTGGCGACGATGCTCGCCAGCCTGGAGAAGCACGCGGCCAACGTCCTGCTCTCCAAGGACGCCAACCGGCGGTCGACCGGCCTGGAACTGCTCCGCCAGGCCGCCGCGATGGGCCCCGCGCCGGCCCTCCGCGGCCGGCTCCGCGACCAGGCCCTGGCCTTCCTCTCGATGCGCGACGTCGAGGCCCGGCCGCCGATCGCGCCCGCCGACAAGCCGCCCCACGGCCTGATCTTCCTCGACAACGGCCGGCGGATCGTGGGGCTCTCCGACGAGGGAGAGCTGGGGATCTGGGACGTCGCCCGGCCCGAGCTGTTCGACTCCTCGCGGATGCCGATCGGCCCGGCCAGGGGCCGTCCCGGCAACGGCCGAGGGGGGCGAGGTCGGCCGGGAGGGTGGGGAGGGCCGAGGATGGCGCCGAGCGGCGACCATCAGGTCGTCGTCATCCAGCCCGACGGCGGCGGCGTCCGCTACTTCGACGTCGCCATGCCCGACACGCCCGCCCTGGTCGTGCCGATGAAGGGGCACCACGTCAACGCGCTCCTGGCCTCGGACGACGGCCAGCACCTGGTGACGGTCGTCGGCCGCCCCTTCGGCGGGGGGCCGCAGGGCCGGCTCGGGCCCGACGCCCGGCCCGAGCCCCCGGACGAGCCCCGGGTCTACCTCTGGGACCGCGACCACCCCGAGGCGCACCGGGCGACGCTCACCCTCCCCGCGCCGAAGCTCGACCAGCCCTTCGGCCGGAACGCGCCGACGATGCTGGCCATCGCGCCCGACGGGTCGAGGGTCGCCGCCGCCCGGTTCTTCGAGTCGACCGTCTCGCTCTGGGACGGCGACGGGATGCCGCTCCCGCCGGTCGAGGTCCAGGGGAACGCCACGGCCCTGGCGCTGGGGCCGGCGGGACTGCTGGCCGTCGCCGGCAACGGCGGCGAGATCGCGCTCTGGGACCTCTCGTCCTCCAGGCCGAAACAGCTCCGGGGCCTGGGGTTGCACCAGAGCTTCGTCGACACCCTCCGATTCCGGCCGAAGGACGGCTCGATCCTGGCCGCCTCCGGGATGGGGGGCGGTGTCGAGCTCTGGGACCTGACCACGCACGACCTGATCGCCGCCCTGCCGACCCGGGAGGTCGAGGACCTGGTCTTCTCGGCCGACGGCCGGACGCTCGCGGCCGGGCAGTCGTCGTCGATCGCGCTCTGGTCGGTGGTCGAGCCGATCGCGCAGGACGTGCTCCCCGAGTCGGGCGAGACCCCCCGGGGGCTGGCGTTCGGGCCGGAGGGCCTCCTGGCGATCACCTCGATCGACGCCAACCAGGCCCCCTCGGCGCTCCGGCTCTGGGAGGGGCCCGACCATTGCCCGAGGGCCTGGGACCAGGTCAAGCCCTGGTCGGTCGGCTTCGACGGCCGGGGGCGGCTCTTCGCCCTCGAGGCCGACGCGCTCCGCTGGTTCGAGCCGGCCGACGGCCGGCTCGTCGCCGAGTTCGAAATTCCCTCCGTCTCCCCCGGCCGGCCCAACTTGAACCAGGGCCCCAGGCCCGACCGGAAGGGAGAGGCGCCCCCCGGCCGGGCCTTCGCCCGGGTCGCGGCCCGGACGCCCGACGGCCGGACCCTGCTGATCTCCCGGCCCAGCGGCCCGCTCGTCTGGCGGGAGGGCGCCGCCGATGATTTCAGGAGGCTCGACGGGCTCGACCGGATCGAAGGGGCCGGCCGGGGCCCGCTCTCGGTCCTCGACCCCGCCGGCTCCCGGGTCTTCTACCTGACCCGAAGGGGCGAGGAGCTGGTGGCGAGGTCGATCCTCGACGACGCCCGCCGGCCCGCCTGGCCTTCGCCGGACGTCTCGCAGGCGACCGGACTGGCGATCAGCCAGGACGGTTCGACCCTGGCCGTCGCCGAGCGGTCGGGCGCCGTCCTGCTGGTCGATGCCGCCCGAGGGACCGTCCGCGACCGGCTCTCCCCGCCGGCCGACGACGCCGGGCCGATCGAGTCGCTGGCCTTCTCGCCCGACGGCCTGAACCTGGCCCTCGGCTTCCGCGAGCACATCCGCCTCTGGGCCCTCGACGGCCGGCCCCGGCCGGTGGTCCGGCTCCCCGGCCACCGGGGGTCGGTCCGCTCCCTGGCCTTCGCCAGAGGAGGCCGGCTCGCCGGGGCCGACGAGAAGACCGTCAAGGTCTGGGACCTCGGCCCCCTCCGGGCCGAGCTCGCCCGCCTCGGCCTCGACTGGTGAGCCCGCGCCATCCTCACGTCCCCGTCGGCGGGACGCTCACCGCCAGTGGTTCAGCACATGAATCCGGTCGAGGATCGGAACTCCGGCGGATTCCAGCTTGCCGATCGCGGTCGCGATCCCCCGATCGGTCAGGTTGTGACGCGGGTCATTGTCGAAGCGGACGATCAGAATCCCGGCATGATGGCCGGCGGCGGCCATGACCAGGTCATGGAGATCCTCGAAGTCCTCGGAGTCCCGGGTCAGGACGGGAAGAGCCCGGTCGATGGCGAAGATCAGCACTCTGGCATCCGTGACCGACAGCAGCCCGACGTCGCCGGCCAGGACCGGATCGTGCCCCTGGGCCTTGAGCCGGGCACCCAGACGTGGGCTGCTCAGGTTCTCGTCCACCAGGAACCTCATCCCCGGGCGGGCCGGTCGAGCCCCCGGGCGTCGAGCCTGGCCGCCTCGTGGTCCCGTTCTTCCTCGATGAGCGGTCGATTCCGGGCCACGTAATCGAGGGCCTCGAGGACCGCTTCGAGCGGGACTTGATACTCCCCGGCGAATTCCTCGGGGGTGAACGGATCGGGGCCGTGGATGGCCTCATCGACCACCGCCGCCCGGATTCGCCGCCCTTTGAGGAAGAATTGGCGGTAATTCGAGCCGGGGCGAGGCTCCAGGTGCTGATACTGCGTTTCGGTCTTGGTCGTCATGGCTCGACTCGCAACCGGGGC
>JAJYDH010000352.1 GCA_021777685.1 Planctomycetota bacterium
GGACTCGGTCACCGGCGACACGCTCTGCGACGCCCAGAACCCGGTCCTGCTCGAACGGATCGAGTTCCCCGAGACGGTCATCAGCATGTCGATCGAGCCGGTCAGCTCGGCCGACAAGGGGAAGCTGGCCGACACCCTGGCCTCGCTCGCCCGCGAGGACCCCACCTTCGCCTACAAGGTGAACGAGGAGACCGGCCAGACCCTGATCTCCGGGATGGGCGAGCTGCACATGGAGATCCTCAAGAACCGGATGATCCGCGACTACAAGCTCAAGGTCCACGTCGGCCGCCCCCGCGTCAGCTACCGCGAGACGATCAAGAAGAACGTCAAGGGCATCCTCGGCACCTGCATCCGCCAGACCGGCGGCTCGGGCCTCTACGCCAAGGTCAAGATCGACCTGGAGCACCAGGTCCAGCCCAAGGGCGGGCCGACGCTGGTCTTCGTCAACAAGCTCAAGGGGGGCGTGATCCCCAACGAGTTCATCGCCCCGATCGAGGCGGGCTTGAGGGAAGAGGCCAAGTCGGGAGGCCGGACCGGGTTCCCGCTGGTCGACCTGAAGGTGACGCTCACCGACGGCGACACCCACGACACCGACTCGAACGAGATCGCCTTCCGGTTCGCCGCCTCCGACGCCCTGAGCAAGGCGGTGCACGAGGCCGGCTCGGTGCTCCTGGAGCCGGTGATGAAGGTCGAGGTCGTCACCCCCGAGGACTACCTCGGCGACGTGATGGCCGACCTCCTCTCCCGCCGGGCCCAGATCGACAAGATGTTCGAGAGGGGCAAGCTCAAGGTCGTCGAGGCCCGGGCCCCGCTCGAGAAGATGTTCGGCTACTCGACCGCCGTCCGGAGCCTCAGCCAGGGCCGGGCCAGCTACTCGATGGAGCCGCTGGAGTATGCGGCGGCGCCCGATGAGATGCTGGAGAGTTTGGCGGGGGGGTGAAGCTCGGTGAAGTCGATCGGTGATCTCCCCCTCGTTCCCGCGCTCCAGGCGGGACTCGTCCGATCGACTTCATCTTCTCTCGAAGAAAGGCTGATAATTCGGCGGCGGGGCGACTGTATGTGGTGTTCGAACCCGGGCGAGTTGGTGACCCGACTACGAGACCGGATGATCTTCCATTTCACGAATCCGCAGAGTAAATTCTAGTTATTCTTCAACGGCTTTCAATAAAAGGTAAGGCTTCCATGCCGATTTCGTTTGCTTGCAACTGTGGTAAGAAATTCCGCGCGAAAGATGAGGCGGCAGGTCGCAAGGTATCCTGTCCGAATTGCAATGCGCAAATCCAGGTCCCGTTGCCACCTACACTCGATCAGGGAATCAAGACCGACGATTCTGAGATCATCTCGACAATCAAAATTGTGGAAAATCGTCGCCAATTCGCCTCGCTAAATCCTTCACCCATGAACACGGTTGGCCTCGTGTCATTGGTATTTGGACTTCTTTCGATATTTGCGGGTTGTTTGGCTATAATGTCCGTGATTTCCTTGATGTCTCATAAATTCCAGGTTCGTGGTGCTCTCGACTCCTGGCTCGGACCAAGCATATTACTCGCATTATTTTCTGGCGCTCTCGGCCTGCTGATATCCCGACTTGGATCACAACGAATAGTTCGCGCCTATTCTCTTAATGGTATGCGTTTGGCTGCGATACCTCTTATCTTGGCTCTGTTTTCTGTTTTGTATGCATGGCTTCAGCCGAATTATATGGCATTAGGCTACAAAGCGTTGGGAGACGGTAGGTTGCAAGAGGCGGAGCAGTACTATCTGAAGGAAATAAAGGAAGGCGAGGGGCCACCTGAAGACGAATCGCTCCCTTATGCATATCAAGGTCTAGCACGAACATATTCAGCCCAAAGACGCTTCTCTGAAGCTGAGAAATTCTTTCAAAGGTCCCTCGCGATTTTCGATTCTAACGCCAAGCGTGATTCAGATCCGAAGTCTTCCTGGAATTATGCGGTGATTAACTGCATGGAATATCAAGCGGTGAATTTTTTGCAAGAACGGAACATAGATGAATCGATAGCAATTCTCAGGAAAGTTTTTGTCTTGAAGGAGGATCTCTATGGGAATTTTTCCACGCCCTGGAATGATTTATTGGTCCTGTCCAGTCTCTACGAACAAAAAAAAGACTATTCGAATGCGATTATGACGGTTCAAGTCGCTATGCGGAGAGTCGAAGCTAGAGATATGACCGAAACGATACCTTATGCTGCATGTCTTGAGCAGGGAGTACAAATAGGTAGATCATCCGGTCTTATGACTGAAGCTGAGATGTCCGAATCGTTGAGCAGAGCTAAATCAATTAGATCCAAATTCCCAAGTCTTCCCCTGCCTGACATATACCAGTAGTAATAGGATGCGTCGAGTCCTCGAAGACGCCCCGGTGAGGAGGGCGGATGCGGTGCGTCTTCGAGGACTCGTCACACCCTACATCAAGTCATGTCCGATATTCATGCTCGACCAGGGACGGAGCCGAGCCGCCGACGGCGCAGATCGCCGGGCGGTCGGGGGCGAAGGCGAGCGACTTCAGGGTGTCGTTGGCCAGCTTGACCCGGACCGGCATCGTCCGCGCTCTCGTGTCCCAGAAGAACGCCGAACCGCTGTCCTGGCCGATCGCGAGCAGGCCGTCGCGGGGCGAGTAGGCCAGGCAGGCGGGGGGCTTCCTGGCGCGGAGCTGGTACTCCTCGAACGTCCCGTCGGCGACGTCTCGGACCAGCATCCGCCCCTTGCTGGCGATGCTCACGACGCGATCGCCGCCGTCGATGGCAACATGGGTCCAGTGCTCGGAAGGGTCGCAGGATATCGTCCGGACGAGCTTCCTACCGTCGGCGTCCCACTCGAACAACTTCTGATAGGTGCCCGTCAGGAGCCGCGAGCCGCCCCGGGAGAAGGCGACGAAATCGACGTTCCCGTCGTGGGGCCGGGCCCGCTCGACGATCTCGCCCGTCGCCCAGGTCACGACCTTGAGCGTGCAGTCCCAGCATCCCAGGGCGACGGTCGCCCCGTCGGCCGAGGTCGCCACGGCGCCGATGTGGGTCGCCTTCAGCGGGTGGCCGGCGACGCTCTTCCGGTAAGGGTCGGGCAAGATCCTCAGCCGGCCCAGCCGTTCCCCGGTCCCGAGGTCCCACGACTCGACCCCGTCCGAGACGTGGGCCGCCGACAGCAGGGTCCGCCCGTCGGGCAGGATTTTCAGCATCCCGACGGCCCCGTCCGTCGGGGAGAAGGTCGCCCGGACCCCGAGCGTCGCCGAGTCCCACCCGCGGATCAGGCCGGGCCGGTTGATGAACCCCCCGCCGCCGACGATCGTCGACCCGTCCGGCGAGTAGGCGACGACCTGGATCGGCTCGTCAGGCCGGCCGATCGTGCGGCTCGCGACGATCCTCATGACGTCCCACAGACCCCTCGAAAGAGCCCGATCATCGCCCCGAACGCCTGATCCGTCGCCTCGGGGTCGTGCCTGGCCCCTTCGTCCCTCATGAAGGTGTGCTCGGCGGGGTAGGTCTGGATCTGGTAATCGACCCCGGATGATTTCAGGGCCTCGTCGATCGTCCTCCGGCCATCCTCGGGGATGTGCGGGTCGAGCGTGCCGAAGACCATCAGGAGCTTGCCCCCGATCTCGCCGGCCCGTTCCAGCGAGTCGGCCCGATCGCATCCGAGCTTGCCGTTATGGATGCCCGTGCCGTAGAAGCAGGCCGTCGCCTTGACCTCGGGCCGGAGCGCGGCGCGGAAGGCGAGGTGCCCGCCGAAGCAGAAGCCGGCGGCGAGGAGCCGGCCCCCGTCGACGTCCGGCCGGCCCGCGAGATACGCCAGGGCGGCGGCGATGTCGGCGTCGAACTGGGCGACGGGGACCTTGCCCGAGTCGTCCAGGGCTCTCGCCCGGTCGGCGTCGAAGTCGAGGACCGTGCCGGGCGGCTCGATCCGGTGGTAGATCTCCGGCGAGAGCACCGCGAAGCCGTAGCCGGCCAGGCGTCGCGAGATCCTCAGCATCGGGCCGGTGAGCTGGAAGATGTCGGAGTAGAACACGACCGCCGGATAGCGGCCCTCGGCCTTCGGCCTCGCCAGGAAGCACCGCATCGGCGAGCCGTCCACCGGGATGTCGACGGTTTCGGTCGTGATCAGCATCGGGGCGTCCTCTCGGGGTGGGGTCCGGCCCGGGATTGTAACCGGGCCCCGGGGCTGGTGCGACGGGGGGCCTTCGCGGAACGAGGACGGGCGGGACGTCGCCGATGGCACAGCGGCGGGCCGGGTGCTACCATGAATCGGGGCGGGTGGCCAACTTTCGAAGGCGAACGGGGCACGGCGATGGCAAAGACCGAGGTCCGGTATCGCCTGGTGGTGTTCGACGAGCTGGAGGACCCGCACAGGGTCCGCGACCTCTTCAGCGAGGTCACGGGGGCCCACCCGACCGACGCCATGCAGTGGCTGGCCAGGGTCCCCGGGATCTGGCCCAAGCTCCTCGACGAGGGCCAGACCCGCAGGCTCCTCGACGGCCTCTACGAGCTGGAGATCGCCGCCGAGGCCTGGCGGACCGACGCCTTCCCCGACCTCAGCCGCCCCCGGACGGTCCACGAGGCCGCCTGCATCGACGGCGGATTCCGCGTCACCGGGCTCCGGGGGGAGCCGACCCACTGGATCCCCTGGGACAGGGTCGAGCTGATCGCCGCCGGCAAGATCGCCGCCGACGACGAGTTCCGCGAGGTCACGCCCCCCGGCTGGGTCAACGCGATCTCCACCGGCTTCCGCGCCGCGATCGGCCGGTCGCCGAGGACGGCCCGGAAATCCCGCGCCATGCGCATCCCCCGCGACCCGGTCGGCGAGGTCATCGTCGTCCGCCGAGACCCCCGGCTGGCCATCCGGGTCGTCGAGAACAAGATGAACTACGGCTACCTCGGCGACCGCCTCCGCCCTTCCGCCGCCGAGAACTTCCCCCAGCTCGTCGGCGACCTCCGCCGGCTCGCCCGGGCCGCCTTCGTCACCCCCACGACCGACGCCCTCCTCGACGGCGGGGACCCCGACGACTTCGAGTTCGACACCTCGCAGTCCCTCCTCGACTACGCGACCCTCCGCCTCCTCTGGGCCTGGTATCGCCGGGACCGGGACGCCAACATGGGGACCGACGAGCTGCCGAACCTCCCCTGAGCGCGGCCGGGGCCGGGATCGAACGCCCCTCGACGATCTCGACCGAGGGGATACAACAGGATCTCCGCCCCCCTCCCCCACGGCCCGGGCCATCGCGATGGATCAACCGACCTTCATCGTCACCGCGAGGCTCGACGCCGAATCCGCCGCCTTCCTGACCTCGCTCAGGGCGAGATACTTCCCGCCGGATCGCAACTTCCTCGATGCGCACGTGACCCTCTTCCACAAGCTCACCGCGAGCGGCCTGGACGTCCTGGATCGGGCGGTGGTCGAGGCCGACCCCCGCCCGATCGGGGCCCGGCTCGCCTCGCCCTATTCCCTGGGGCGAGGCGTGGCGATCCGCGTCGAGTCGGGCGGGCTGGTCGCGCTCAGGGGCCGGCTGGCCGACCGCCTGCACGCCGACCTCTCCGCCCAGGACCGGCAACGGTACGCCCCGCACGCGACGATCCAGAACAAGGTCACCGCCGGAGAGGCGGGCCGGTGCCTGGCCGAGGTCCGCGAGGGATGGTCCGCCAGGGCCGCCCGGTTCGAGGGGATCGACCTCTGGGAGTACCTCGGCGGCCCCTGGAAGCATCAGGCCCTGCTGCCCTTCCGGGACGGGTCGCCCGGGGTCGGGCAATCGTCCTGAACTCGGGTCAGCCGGGAAGCTCGACGTTGTGGTAGATCTCCTGCACGTCGTCGCTGTCGTGGAGCAGCGCCAGCAACTTCTCGAACGCGGCCAGGTCGTCGCCGTCGAGGCCCTTGCTCGAATGCGGGAGGAACCGGATCTCCTGGATTTCCAGCTCGAGGCCGGGGAAGGCTTCGAGCAGGGCCGTCTTCGCCTTGTAGAACTCGGCGGGCGGGGCGAAGATCGTGACGGTGCCTTCCGAACACTCGACCTCGTCGACGGCGACGTCCGCGGCGAACATCGCCTCGATCACTTTCTCCTCGTCGTCGCCGCGGAACGAGAGCACCGCCAGGTGGTCGAAGGACATCACGACGGACCCGCTGGCGGCCAGCTTGGAATTGGTCTTGTAGAAGCAACTGCGGACGTCGGAGATGGTGCGGGTGCCGTTGTCGGTCAGGCATTCGACGATGAGCAGGGAGCCGCCGGGCCCGAACCCCTCGTAGCGGGCCGCCTGGAAATCCTCGCCGCCCGCGCCGGCCGCCTTCTGGATCGCCTTCTCGATGACGTGGCTCGCGACGTTGTCGCGCTTGGCCCGCTCGACGATGCTCCGGAGCGTCGGGTTGGCGTCCGGGTCGGGCACGCCGGCCTTGGCGGCCATGTACAACTGCCTGCCATACTTGGAGTAGAGCTTCGACTTCTGGGCGGCGGTCTTGAAGATCGATTCCTTGCGCTTTTCGAAGATCCGTCCCATTCGAAGTTTCTACCTTTTCCGGTTCCCGGCAAGTCGAGGCCACGGGTGGAGTCGTCCCCATCATTATAGAGAAAATGCCCTCGATTGCAATTTATCGGCCGCCGAGGTCGGCGAGAGGCCGGAGTCGTTCCCCGGTGACGCGTTGCGGGCCGGGGCGGGAAAATAAAGAACTGGCCCAGGGGGCCCCCGGCCGCTACACTCCAACGCGCCGAGATCCAGGTCGCCCGACCGGGTGGCGCCCCGAGTCCCGATCTCGATCACCCACCATGAGGGCGGACGCGACCCGATACGGCCCCTGCATTCATTGCATCGAGAAAGCGGATTCGAGAAGCCAAAAAGACGTCTGGCCTTGCGCCAAGAAGCTCGGGAGAGGAGGACGGCCTTCACAAGCTCGAAACCTCTCGTCGGGACCCTGCGGGTACCCAATCCCGCCCGGCAGAG
>JAJYDH010000353.1 GCA_021777685.1 Planctomycetota bacterium
CGCGGGCCCTCATGATTCGGCATGGCACGACCTCCTCTGAAGCCTTGATGATCATTCGACGGCATGATTTTGCTCCCCGCGCTGCGCCCGCACTGCGGGGAACCCGGGCTCGGATTCCGGCCTGACCCTCCGCGGTCCACGACCAGCCCGCTGTCATCCTTGCCGGCCATGGCTAGACCCCCACCGGTTCGGGGTTTCGGGATGTCCTGGCCGGACGATGCTCCCCGTTCGCGTCGGAACTCGGCTCGGGGCCGGGCCCTGCCTCCGCCGGGTCGCGGCGATCGTCGTCGCGCGGCCCCGCCCCGACCTGCGGCCCCTTGCCGAAGAGGAGGTAGAGGACCGGCAAGGCCAGCATGGTCAGGAACGTGTCGCAGACCATCCCGAAGAAGACGACGGTGGCCAGCGGCTTCTGGACCTCGGCCCCGACGCCCGAGGAGAGCATCATGGGCACGAAGCCGAGCGCCGCGACGGTGCCGGTCATGAGCACCGGACGGAGACGGGCGAGGCGGGCCGCCTCGATGGCCTCGCGCTTGGGCAGGCCGTGGGCCATCTTGTCGCGGATGTAGCTGACGAGGATCAGCCCTTCCAGCATCGACGCACCGGCCAGCGCCACGAACCCGACCCCCGCCGAGATGGTGAACGGCATGCCGCGGATCCACAGCCCGAGGACGCCGCCGACCCGGGCGAAGAGCACGCCGCTGAAGATCATCAGGGCGTCCCGGAACGAGTGGAACGTCAGGTAGAGCAGGCTCAGGATGAGCGCCAGGGCCAGCGGCACGACGATCAGGAGCCGGGTCTCGGCCCGCTTCATGTTCTCGAACTGGCCGCCCCACTCGATCCGGTAGTCGCCGTCGAGCTTGACCTGGGCTGCGATCTTCGCCTGGGCCTCCTCGACGAAGGAGCCGATGTCGCGGCCCCGGACGTTCGACTGGACGATGATCCGCCGCTCGCCCCACTCGCGCTGGATCGTGGACGGCCCGGTGACCTCCTCCAGCTTGGCCAGACGGGTGAGCGGGAGCCGCTGGCCCGCCGCCGTGGTGAAGAGGATCTTCTCGAACGCCCGGGGGTCGTCCCGATAGGAGAGGGGCAGGCGGATCGCGAGCGGGAACCGCCGGTCGGGCTCGATGACCTCGCCGACCTTCATGCCGCCGGCTTCGGAGACCGCGTCGAGCACCTGCCGCGCCGACACCCCGTAGCGGGAGAGGGCCTGGCGGTCGACGACGATGCGCAGCACGGGGAGCCCCGTGATCTGCTCGGCCGAGACGTCGGCGGCGCCGGGGATCTCCTTGACCACCCGCTCCACTTCGGCCGCCTTGTCCTTCAGGACGTCGAGGTCGGGCCCGAAGATCTTGATGCCCAGGTCGGCCCGGATGCCGGCGACCATCTCGTTGATCCGCAGCTCGATCGGCTGGCTGTAGACCGCCCGCATGCCGGGCAGCTTCTCGGTCACCTCGGCCATCTTGGCGACCAGCTCGTCCTGCGTCTCGGCCTTCTTCCATCCGCCGACCGGCTTCTGGGCCCAGTAGCGCCACCACGCCGCGGGCGGGCTCAGCAGCGGCGGCCGGGCGATCGGATAGGTCCCCTCGCGCGGCTTGAGCATCAGGTAGACGTCGGACACCTCGAAGCCCATCGGGTCGGTGGCGACCTCGGCCGTGCCGGTCCGGCTCCAGATCGACTCGATCTCGTCGGGGAACGCGTCCTTCAGGATGGCCTCGACCTGCGTGCCGTATTCGAGCGACTCTTCCAGGGAGACGCTCGCCAGCCGCACGGTGTTGATGACGATCGAGCCCTCGTTCAGCCGGGGGACGAACTCCGAACCGAGGCCCAGGCCCAGGATCGTCGCGCCGACGGTGATCGCGCCGACGACGATGAGGGTCGGCCAGGGGAACCTGAGCCCCAGGTGGAGGATCGGCTGGAAGACCCTGTGGGCCATCCGGTCGATGAAGGTCTCCTTGTCCTTCACCTTCCTCGACAGGCCGAGCGAGGCGAGGACGGGCATGAGGGTCAGCGACATCACCATCGAGCCCAGCAGGGCGAAGACGACGGTGAGCGCCATCGGCCGGAAGAGCTTGCCCTCGATCCCCTGGAGGGTCAGGATGGGCAGGTAGACGATCATGATGATCAGCTCGCCGAACATGGTCGGCTTGCGGACCTCGACCGCCGCGTCGCGGATGACGTCGAGCTTCGGCCGGGTCGCGCGGTCGTGCGCCAGGTGCCGCACGCAGTTCTCGACCATGACGACGGAGCTGTCCACGACCAGCCCGAAGTCGATGGCGCCCAGGCTCATCAGGCTGCCGGCGATGCCGACCCGCTCCATCATCGTGACGGCGAACAGCATGGAGAGCGGGATGACGCTGGCCACGATGAGCCCGGCCCGGAAGTTCCCGAGGAAGGCGAAGAGCACGGCGATGACGAGGACGGCGCCCTCGAAGAGGTTCCGCTCGACGGTGTGCAGGACGTGGTTGACCAGGTCGGTCCGCCTGTAGGCGACGTCGATCGTGACGCCCGGGGGCAGCGCCCGCTTGATGTCGTCCATCGCCTTGTCGAGGGCCATGGTGACGTCGCGCGAGTTCTCGCCCATCCGCATGAAGGCGAGCCCCAGCACCGCCTCGCCCTTGCCGTTGGCGGTCGTCCCGCCCCGGCGGATGACGTGACCGACGGCGACCTCGCCGATGTCCTTGACGCGGATCGGCACCCCGTCGACGGCCTTGATGACGACGGCGGCGATCTCCTCGAGGGTGGTCGTCCGGCCGACGCCCTGGACGAGGCTCGACTCGCCCGCCCGCACGACGTAGCCGCCGCCCACGTTCTTGTTGTTCTCGGTCAGCGCCAGGGCGAGCTCGTCCAGCGTCAGCCCGAACTTGGCGAGCTTCATCGGGTCGGCCTGCACCTCGAACTGCTTGGCCAAGCCTCCCCACGGGTTGATCTCGGCAACGCCGGAGACCTTCCGGAGCCGGGGCCGGATCACCCAGTCCTGGAGCGTCCGCAGCTCGGTGAGGTCGAATTCGGGATTCTCGCTCGTCAGCAGGTAGTGGTAGACCTCGCCCAGCCCCGTGGCGACCGGCCCCATCGTCGGGCGGGCGATCCCCGCGGGGAGTTCCACCTCGCCGAGCCGCTCGCCGATCTGCTGGCGCGCGAAATAGATGTCGGTGTCGTCGGAGAAGATGAGCACGACCTGCGAGAGCCCGAATTTCGAGACCGAGCGCACCTCATCCAGCCCCTTGAGGCCGCCCATCGCGTATTCGACGGGGAAGGTGATCAGCCGCTCGGTCTCCTCGGGCGAGAGCTCCGGGGCGTTCGTGTTGACCTGCACCTGGACGGGCGTCGTGTCGGGGAAGGCGTCGAGCGGCAGGCGTGTGGCCGCCCGGACCCCGAGCGCGACGAGGATGCCCGCGGAGAGCAGGACGACGAAGCGATTCTTGAGGCTGAAATCGATCAGGGCATTGAGCATTACGCGACCTCCATGGCGTCGGGTTTATTCGCAGCACCCGGCGCCGATGGCGCCCTTCATGATCTCGGTCTTGAGCAGGAAGGCCCCCTTGGTGACGACGCGCTGGCCGGGCTTGAGCCCCCAGGCCACTTCGAGGGCGTCGCCGCGGTCGGTGGGCTTGGCCATGACACGCTGCGGCCGGTAGACGCCGCCCTCCTCCTGGGGGAGGAAGACGAGATCGACGCCGTCCTTGCGCTGGACGGCGGCCTTGGGGACGATCACCGCCGTGTGCTCCGCCCCGACCTGGATCTCGGCCTGGCCGAACTGGTTGGCGCGGAGCCTCCCATCCGGATTGGCCAGCTCGGCACGGACGCGCGTGGTCCGGGTCTGCTGGTTGACCTCGGTGCCGATCCAGTTGACGGCGCCCGAGAAGGCGGCCTCGTCGTTGCCCGAGACGGCGAAGGCGACCTTCTGGCCGGGCTTAACCGCGGCGATGTCGGACTCGTAGACGTCGATCCACAGCCACAGCGCCCTCGTGTCGGTGACGGCGAAGAGCGGGGTCGTCGCCTGGACCGGCTCGCCCTTGACCGCGTGCCGCACGACGACCACGCCGTCGAGGGGCGCGACGACGTTCAGGAAGGACTTCGTGTCGTTGTCCTGGATGATGCGGGCGAGCTGGGCCTCGTCGAAGCCGAAATTCCTGAGCTTCTGCTCGGCGTCGAGCGAGGACGCCTTGGCCTGGTTGAGCGCGGTGAGGGCTTCGAGTTCCGCCTTCGCGGCGACCGAGCCCGACAGCGTCAGCGACTTGGTCCGATCGTAGGTCACCTTCGCGAGCCCCACCGCGGCCTGCGCGGTGATGTACTGGGCCTTGGCGCCGCTGACCTCGGCCGAGTCGACGACGGCGAGCACCTCGCCGAGCTTGACGGCCCGGCCGAGATCGGCCCGGACCTCGCGGAGGAAGCCCGCGACGCGCGGAGTGATTTCGGCGTAGCGGTTGGCGTCGTAGGCGGCCTCGGCGTTGGCGGCGAGCTTGTGGGAGTGGCTCTCCTCGGTCACCTCCGCCGTCTGGATGCCGACCTGGGCGGCGAGCCGGGCGGAGGCGAGCTTCACGGTCGGCAGCGGCTGGCGGCAGACCTTGGCGCCTCCCGGGGCGACTTCGTGGGACCTGGGGTCTCTGCTGCACTCGACGCAGAGCGCCTCGGGCGTGTTGTGGGTCGAGCACCAGCCGTCGTCCGGCTGATCGAGCGCCGCCGAAGGCCCCTTGCCGCACTTGGCGCAGTAGGACTCGGGAAGCCCGTGCTCCTTGCACATCGTCAGGTCGTATTTCTTCGCCACCTCGGGGTGGCAGAGGGTGCAGATGTCCTCCGGCAGGCCGCCGTGCTCCGTGCACGCGACGAGCTTGCCCTTCAGCTCCTCGTGGCAGAGGGTGCAGAACTTCTCCGGGACGCCGTGCTCCTTGCAGTAGAGGCCCGCGTCCTCGGAGGCGGCGTCAGTGGCCCCTGCGACCTTGGAGGCGAACGGGATGCGTGCGCGGATGACGGCCGGCAACCACTGCGGGCGGGCCACGGCCACGGCCGAGCCGATGATGACGGTCGCGGCCGCAAGGGCCGTACCGGTAGCGACGAATCGCTTCATGGGGAAAGCCTTCGCGTTCGGGATTATGAGTGCGCAGCGCCCCACGCCGTGGTCGTTATGACTCGGGGAGGCCGGCGATAAATTGGGAATTGATGCCCGAGGATGGGCGCAGGGCCGCGGATCAGGGCGCGCAAATGCACCCCGACGGGCCCGGGAGGAGGGGACCGCTCAGCAGCGGAAGTTTTGGAGGAGGGCTCGGATGGTCAGGGAATCGCCCCAGCTCGCAAGGCCGGTGGGCGAACCATCCAGGGTGAGGTGGTAGAGGGGGTGGGCGAAGTGCAGCGGGGGCACCAGGACGACGAACGGCCCGGACGCGATCGTCTCCTGGGCATCCGCCCGTACGTCGCTCGCCTGGACGGCGCCCCGGCAGACGCAATTGTCGCTGCCTTCGGGGCATTGATCGGGGGCGTGGTCCTTGCCCGAGTCCCCCGAGCTGGCATCGTGCCGCGCGCTGTGGCCGACCTCGTCCGCCCCGCAAAGGAAGGGGCAGGCGAGGAGAAGACCGGTCAGGAGCGTGGCAACGAGACTTCGCACCGGAAAAATGCCCCGAAAGACCGGACCTACCCTATCCTTGTATGATAGGGGATCGCACGCACGGGTCAAGCCCGAAACGATTGCGACGGTCAAACCGTGGGAAGCGCATTCACTCTTTATTTCAATCGGCGGGGTGACGGCGATTCTGAAGCGAAATCGCACAGGAAGGACAGGGTTTAGATTTGGTTGGGCTTATTTTTTGGTCTTCCAAAAAATTGTGTTGGAAGGCGCGCAATTTCTTTGTAGGATCTCCCTCAGACGTGCGTCCCGTGGCCTTGGTGCGGCGAGTGCCGCGAGGGAGTTTCCGATGCATCGTGGAGGAGGGCGTCCCCGGAGTAGGACGGGCCTTGCCCGCGGCTTCACCCTGATCGAGCTGCTGGTCGTCATCGCCATCATCGGCGTGCTCGTGGCGCTGCTGCTGCCGGCCGTGCAGGCGGCCCGAGAGGCGGCCCGCCGGACGCAGTGCGTCAACAATCTCAAGCAGATCGGGCTGGCGCTGCACAATTACGAGGGCAGCAACGGATGCTTCCCCGCCGGCTACCTGACCGGCGCGGGCGTCGGGTTTCGCGACGCCCAGACGGGCGACTGGGGGCCGGGATGGGGCTGGCTGACCGCCCTGCTGCCCGGCGTCGAGCAGGGGAACCTCTACAACGCGGCGAACATCAACCTGCCCTGCTGGGACGGGGCCAACACGACGGCCGTGAGGACGAGCCTGCAGGTCTATCTCTGCCCCTCGGCCGCGAATCCGGACAGCACGGTCGGCGTCACGGACATCGACCTGAAGCTCTGGCAGAACGCCGTCTTCGGGAGGTCCAATTACGTCCACAATGTCGGCTGGAACGACATCTGGAGCGCCCCCGCGACCGTCGATTACGAGAACGCGGCCGCGGGCGCGAACGGCGTGATGTATCGCAACAGCCGCACGCGGTTCGCGGCGATCACGGACGGCCTGAGCAACACGGTCGCGGCCGGCGAGCGGTCGCCCAACCTCGCCGACGCCGTCTGGCCGGGGGTCGTCCCCGGCGCCAAGCATTACTCCTACGGCCAGTTCGCCAGCTCCGGAACCGGCGGGACGGGCATCAATTACGACAACGCGGGCAGCTATGTCGGGGCGAACAGCGGCCCCTCCATCTACGAGGACCCGCAGACCATCCACCCGCCCAACAGCCCGCTCGGCCACACCGACGAGATGTACTCCCTGCACCCGGGCGGTGCCAACGCCCTGTTCTGCGACGGTTCGGTGCGCTTCATCAAGGAGTCGCTGCGACTGTCCATCTGGCCGGCCCTCTCGAGCCGCGGCGCCGGCGAGATCGTCTCC
>JAJYDH010000354.1 GCA_021777685.1 Planctomycetota bacterium
CGTCGCAAACTGGTCGTCATCGGGGAGAAAAAACGGTCGGAACAGCAGGCAACCTTGGCCCGAACTCGGAGCGGCGAATGGCGAAGGACAAGGCCCCGAAGAAGGTCACGAAATCCGACTTCCTCCTCAAGGAGCTGGACAGGAACCCGGACCTCGACTTCGACCAGGTCAACCGCCGCTGGATCAAGGCCGGACATCCCGGGACGATCAGCAACGCGCTCTTCTATCAGGTCCGGGCCAAGCTGGGCATCAAGACCATGTGGGTCAGGGAAGTGCCCCCGATGCCGAAAGCCGTCGAAGATCACCCGACCGAGGTCTACCAGCTCAAGATCACCCTCCTCGACACGAAACCGCCCATCTGGCGACGGATCCAGGTGGGCAACGTCACCCTCAACCGGCTGCACGAGGACATCCAGACGGCGATGGGCTGGACCAACTCGCACATGCACCACTTCCGGATCGACGAGGTTCTCTACGGCGACCCGATGTTGATGGCCGAGACCTTCGAGGAGCTGAATTACCGGGATTCCACGACGACGCGGCTGAGCGACATCCTCCCCCAGGATGGAAAGCAGGCCTCATTCGAGTACGAATACGACTTCGGCGACGGCTGGGCCCACGAGGTCCTATTCGAGGGCCGGCTGCCGGCCGAGCCGAAGAAGAAGTACCCGCTCTGCCTCGAAGGCAAGCGGGCCTGCCCGCCCGAGGATTGCGGCGGCGTCTGGGGCTACGCCGAGTTCGTCGAGGCGATCAAAGACCCGGAACACGAGCAGCACGACGAGCTGCTGGAGTGGGTCGGCGGCAAGTTCGACCCCGAGAAGTTCGACCCGGCCGCCGCGACCCGCGCCATGAAGAAAGGATTGCCGGACTGGAGGACGATGTAGCCCGGCGGGCTCACGCCCCGAGGGCGACCCGGACGGCCTCCAGGACTTTGGGCAGCGATTCGGACAGGGGGCCGGGGAGGGTCGCGCCGGCGGCGGCCTTATGGCCGCCCCCTCCGAACGGGGCGAGGAGCCTTGAACAGTCGAGACCCTTCCGCGATCGGGCGCTCATCTTGATCCCGCCGCGGGCCTGCTCGATGAAGAGCAGGCCGACCTCGACGCCGTCGATGCTCACGGTGTAATCGACCAGGTCCTCGGTGTCCTGCGGGATCGCGCCGGTCCGGGTGAGGTCGTCGAGCGTCACCGTGGCGTAGGCGACCCGCCCGTCGCAGTCGGTCCTGAGGCTGGAAAGGGTCTCGCCCAGGAGCCTGAGCCGCCCCAGGGTGCTCCGCTCGAACAGGAGCCGGTAAATCTCCTCGATCTTCGCCCCGGAGGCGATCAGCTCCGCGGCCGTGAGCAGGGTGCTCGGCCTCGTGTTGGGGTGGCGGAACCAACCGGTGTCCATCGCGATCGCCGTCAGCAGGCCGGTCGACATCTCCGGGGTGAACGTCCCCTTGAGGGCGTGCACGGCCCGGACGACCAGCGTGCCGGTGGCCTCGGCCGAGGTATCCTTGAGGTAGGTCGCCCCCATGTCGTCCTGGCTGACGTGGTGGTCGATCACGATCCGTTCGCCCTGGAAACCCCGGACGAACTCGCCGAAGTCGCCGAGCTGGCTCCAGGCCGAGAGGTCGAGGATCACGATCGCCTCGCGGTCCCGGAGGTCGTCGGCCGTGACCTGCGTGCCGTAATGCTCGAAGAGCGTGCCGTGGGGGTCGAGGAAGTCGTACCGGGGCGGCGTCCGGCTGGCGTTGACGACCCGGACGTCCTTCCCCTTCTGCCGGAGGAGCCCGACCATCCCCACCTCCGACCCGAGGGCGTCGCCGTCGGGGCGGACGTGCGACGTGACCAGGAAGCGATCGCGGGTCGCGATGACGTCAGAGAGGGGCGACCAGTCGATGCTCATGGGAAGGCGTTCCGGCGGGGTCGGGATTCGTGATCAAGGTCGACCATGCTAGCCCAACTGCGGACGTCCGGGCAACACGAGAGCCTCGGCTGGGGGCGATCGGCGCCGGGTGTTACAATCCTCCCGTGGCCCAACATCCGATCTGGAGGCAGGTCCATGAGCCAGACCACCCTGACGCCCGAATTGGCCGTCGGAATCCCTCGCGAAGAAGAACCTCTCTACGAGATCATCGACGGCCGACGCGTGGAGAAACCGCCGATGGGGACGTTCCAGATCATCGTCGCTGCGATCCTGGACCAGCAACTCGGAGCTTTCGCCAGGACCGGCCGACTCGGGAGGGTCGTCCCCGAGATGCTCTTCCGGATCAATCCGGCCGGGAGCCCGATGCGTCGCCCGGATATCGCGTTCGTCTCTTTTGATCGCTGGCCTCGCGATCGCAAGGTCAACTCCGACAACGGCTGGGACGTCGTCCCCGACCTAGCCATCGAGGTCGTCAGCCCGAGCAACACGGCCGATGAGGTGCTCGGCAAGGTCCGCGAATATTTCCAGGCGGGCGTCCGTCGGGTCTGGGTCGTCTATCCCAGTGAGCGACAGGTCTACGTCTATGCGTCGCCGACCAGGAACTCCATCCTGGGCGAAGGCGACGAGCTGGCCGGTGAGGACATCCTCCCCGGCTTCCGCCTCCCGCTCGTCGAGCTGTTCGAGGATGGCGAGGTCTGATCCGTCCGGTCAGGTGGCGTAGGCGTCCACCCGGAAGAGGTGCAGGTTGTCGCGGACCCAGGCGATCGTCTCGGCGAGTGCCCGGTCGAGCGTGTACCGGGGCTTCCAGCCCATCAGTTCGCGGGCGAGATCGGTCCCGGCGAGCAGTCGCCCGACCTCGCTGGCAGCGGGTCGGACGCGGGCCGGATCGGCCTCGACTTGGATCGGGCGGCCGATCAGGGCGGCGATCTTCTCGACCAGTTCCCCGATCGTCAGGTCGTCCCCCCGGCCGATGTTGACCACCCGGCCGATGGCGGCGTCGCAGCCGGCGATGGCGAGGAACCCGGCGGCCGTGTCCTTGACGTAAGTCAGGTCGCGGCGAGGGTCCAGGCTCCCGAGCCTGATCGAAGGCCGGGTCAGGGCCTGGCTGATGATCGTCGGGATGATCGCCCGGGCCGACTGGCGGGGGCCGAAGGTGTTGAACGGCCGGAGGATCGCCACGGGCAGGCCGAACGCCCGGTGGTAGCTCTCCCCCAACGCATCGGCGCCGATCTTGGTCGCCGCGTAGGGCGACTGGCCCCGGAGCGGGTGCGATTCCGTGATCGGCACGAACTGCGCGGTGCCGTAGACCTCGGACGTGGAGGTCAGCACGACCCGCTCCAGGGCGGCGTTGGCCCGGCAGGCGTCCAGGACGTGGGCGGTCCCGACCACGTTGGTCTGCACCACGTCGAGCGGGTTCTGGTATGAATATGGGATGGCGATCAGGGCGCCCAGGTGGAAGACCCAGGCCCGGCCCTCGACCGCCCCGCGGATCGCCTCGGGGTCCTTCAGGTCGCCCCGATGGACCTCGACCGACGCCTGCACGTCGTCCGGCAGGCGATCGAGGTGCCCCCGGTCGTCGCGGCCGTTGTAGCGCACCAGGGCCCGGACCTCGTGCCCTTCGCGGACCAGCAGCTCGACGAGGTGGCTCCCGATGAACCCGCCCGCCCCCGTGACCAGGACCCGCTTGCCCATCGACCCGTCCCCTCCGCCGTCAGACGAACCCAACCCCCTCCGAGCTTGCGCCATCCTACGGTTTTTCCGAGGCCCGACAACGCGAATCCCTCACGCTGCCCACTCTCGGCCCGCGACCGGAAGAGTCTCGCTACCGAGATCTTCTTGCTGGGCCGTCGCGAATTGCCCAGAGGCTCTAAAGGGCCGCAATCGCCCCGTCGATAGGATTTAACATCGCGGAGTCGTCCCGAGTCGGGGTCCGATCGGGCGGTCGGATGGAGTCGGGTGAATTTCGCACCGTTCCGGGGAGGGTTTCGATGGCGTTGCGTTTCTTGCTGGTGAGCCTGGTGGCGGGGATGGGTTGCGAGCTTCCGAGCCAGTCCGACCTCGAGTGCTGGGCGCGGGCGGGGCAGGAGTGGGTCGACGCCCGGGTGGGCGACATCGCCCGCATCAAGGTCGAGGCCGAGCTTGCGCTGGCGGGCGTGGCGGACTCCGAGCGAGAGACGGCCCCGGACCCCTCGCCCGTCGAGGCGACCCCGGATCGGGACGACCTGGCCTTCGAGGCCGTGGTCGAGAAGATGGCTTCGGATTTCGCGGCCGACCTCGCGGCGATCGAGGAGCCGGTGCCGGCCGACGAGGCCGTCGTGGTGGTCGAGCCGTTCCGGGAGATGCCCCCGGCGGCCTGGACCGACCCCGAGCCGGCCGCCCCCGCCTTCGAGGAGGTCGCCGAGTCCCGGCCCGAGGTCTCCGCCCCTTCGGGAGAGAAGCCGGCCTCGCGATCCGAGCAGATCTCCGCCGCCGTCAGGCTGACGAAGCAGGCCCTGGGCGCCTGGGCCTCGCTGATCCAGCCGGCCGTCCGGATGGCCGCCGAGGAGCCGGAGGTCTCGCGTTGATGGCGAGATCGGGAACGATCGAGTCGGACAGGTCGAGGGGCGAGCCGGCGATCCCGGCCCGCCCCTCCCGCGTTTCGAAGGCTCAGACCGGCAGGCAGGGCTCGATCTCGCGGGAGGGGGCGTCTTCCTCGTCGGCCCCGAAGTCCGGGAAGCTCTTGCGGTAGCCCAGGCCGGCGGCGATCCGGAGGACGTCGCCGTGCGAGGGGAACGACTTGCCCGACTGGGTCTTGTAGTACTGGACGGCGTTCATGAACTCGATCTCGTCGTCCGTGTACTGCTTCTCGAACGTGGTGGGGTCGATCCGCCGCCTCCGCTCCTTGCGGGCCCGGCGCTCGGGGGCCTTCTTCGGGACGAGGACAGCTTCGGGCTCGGGAGCGGCGACGGGGGGGCGGTCGCGACGATCCGGGCCGGACCTCCGGTCGTAAAACAGGGTGTCAGCGGGATACGCGGAGAAATCGAATTTCGCGGATTCCGGCCGCGTCTCATCTTTGTCGGGCATGGTCCCCTCCTGACCGGGCCGCCGGGCGAGGCGACTTCACTCGGACGGCTCAAAGGGCCGGATCGCTCCGCCGGGCCCCTGGGATGAAGGTGGCCTCCTCGGGCATCGGGGCCGGGCCGACCTCCGGTCATTCCAAGGAGTAGGTCGCGTGGGCGAACTTGTCAAAACGAAGGCGAATCTCCCGTCGTCCGGCGCCGGAAGTCCGGGTTTCGCCGGCGCCCCGCCCGGCGTGTGGCATAATCACTCCAGTGGCCCGGCCTGCGTCCCGACAGAGCAGCCCCCTCGTGCCGAGGGCCCGGCGACTTGTCCGGGAGAGGCCGCTCTCGGTAGATTTAGAGATAACGTCTCGCGCCCGAGCCGACCCCCGGCCCGGTTTGTCCCATCCTGGAGATCCCCGATCATGTCCCGAACCGCGCGGTTGTGGAAAGGCTTCGGGTCCTTGACGTTGGGCGGCATCCTGCTGTCCGGCGGGATCGCGGCAGGGGCCGTCGACTCGCCCTCGCTGTCTCAACAACTGGCCGAACTCGGCCGTCAGGCCGCCGCCCGCGGCAGGGCCGACGACGCCCGGACCTTCTACCGGAACGCCCTGAAGCTCGACCCGTCGAACGCCGCCGCCAGGGCCGCCCTTGGCCGGCTTGGAAACGTCCGCCGAGTCGCCTTCCAGGACCCGGCCGTCACGCCCCCGGCCCCGGAGCCCGCCCCGGCCGCCGAGCCCGTCGTCGAGACGCCGGCCCCCGGCGCACCCGTCGCTTCGCCCCTGGAGCGGCAGGCGCAGCTGGATAACGTCCAGCGCGAGGCCTTCGTCACCGAGGTCCGCCAGCGGATGCAGGCCGCCCGCGACCTGACCAACGCCCGGAACCCCGAGGCCGCGCTGGCCGCCCTCCGCGATGCCCTCACCGTCGTCCAGTCGGCCACGAACATCCCCGAGGACTCGCGCCGCCGCCTCGAGAACGAGGTCCGCAACGCCCTCGTCGCCACCGAGCGGCTCGAGGAGCGGATCGCCCTGGAGCAGGCCGAGCAGTACCGAATCGTCGCCTCCCAGGCGGCTCGGTCCGGGGCCGTCGAGCGGCTCGTGCGCGGCCAGGAGACCATCAACACCCTGATGACCGAGTTCGACAGCCTGATGGCCGAGGGCGCCCGCCGCGTCTACGCCAGCGGCGGACTGGCCGACATCGACGTCACCCGGCAACCCTTCGTCGACGCCCGGTTCCGGGCCCAGGCCGCCCGGGCCCTCGACCCTTATGCGCTCGCCCCCTGGGCCGGCATGTTCGTCTCGGACGCCGTCGGCTTCTATAGCCAGTCGATCCAGTACGACCGGCTCAAGGAATACCGGGCGATGCTGACCTGGGCCGACGTCGAGCGGGCGATCGTCCCGTTCCCCGACACCCGGGTCATCGAGTATCCCGAGCGGGCCGCCTGGCAGGCCCTCTCCGAGCGCCGGATCGCCCGATACGGCGACGCCGACTACCTCTTCGACCGCGACGACAAGACCAAGGCGATCCTCTCCAAGCTCAACGAGCGGATCTCGATGAACTTCCCCGGCGAGACCCCGCTTGAGGACGTCAAGAAGTACATCGAGCAGTCCACCCAGGACGAGGCCGCCGGCCTGCCCACCGGCATCCCCATCTACGTCGATCCCCAGGGCCTCCAGGACGCCGACAAGACGATGGCCTCCCCCGTGTCCATCAACCTCGAAGGCATCCCGCTCAAGACGACCCTCCGGCTCCTCCTCCGCCAGCTCGGCCTGACCTACACCGTCAAGGACGGCCTGCTGACGATCACCTCCTCGTCTTCCGAAGACCAGCCGACCGAGATCCGCGTGTACCAGGTCGCCGATCTCGCCCTCATCCCCATGTCCCTCATGGGCATGGGCGGCGGCGGCATGGGCGGTCGTGGCGGCATGATGGGCGGCATGGGCGGCGGCATGGGCGGCATGGGGGGCATGG
>JAJYDH010000355.1 GCA_021777685.1 Planctomycetota bacterium
CGATCCCACGGCCGCCTCGACGGCGTCGGCGAGCTTCGGGTCCTGGAGCTTTTCGAGGGCCTTGATCGCGTCGGCCCGGCTCGCCGCGCTCCCCTTGCCATCGACCACCAGGGCCAGCAGGTCCGGCCCGGCCTCGCGGATGCCGAGGCTGGCGACGGCCTCGATCGTCTCGCGGCGGACCTCATCCGGCGAGTCGTCGAGCAGGCCCTTCACGGCCGGCCGGAGCGCATCGGCCGCGACCTTCGCCGGACGGACCTCGATCGGCCGCCAGAGCCCATTGATCCGGTCCCGACCCGGCGGGCTCGCCCACGCGCCCAGGATCGACAGCGACTCGACCCGGACATTCTTCGAGGCGTCGGCCCGGCTCGCCACCGAGGCCAGCGCCGAGGCATCTTCCTCGCGTCCGACCCGGTTCGCCGCGTTGATCGCCCGCCGGGCCAGGGCCTCGGTCAGCCCCTTCCGGCTCGCGATCGAAGCCAGTGCCGGCAGCGCGTCGGGGATGGGTGCCTCGTAGATCGCCAGGCCCGCTTCGGTGGCGATCTTGGGGTCGGAGTCGTCGAGGAACTTCGCGACGTCCGGCTTGCCCAGCCGACGGAGGGCGAGGAGGACGCCGAGACGGACGGCGGGGGAGGGGTCGGTGGCGGCCTTCGCGAGGCCGGCGACATCCTTGATCCCGACGAGTGCCATCACGCCAGCGTGCCGGAGGTAGGTGTCCTTGTCGGCATTGTCGCGGAGCAGGTCGAGGACGGCAGGGATCGCGTTGGGATTGCCATGCCGGGCCAGGTTCATTGCGGCATGGAAGCGGACACGGTCGCTCTCGTCTTTCAGGAGTTTCAGGCTCGAAGCCGCCGGGACGGTGGCGTCGCCGAGGACTCGCAGGGCTTCGGCGCGGATCTCGGGCGAATGATCCGTCGTCAGGCCCTCCGCGATAAAGACCAACGATCTGCCAGTGCGGCGAATGACCTGACCGAGGGCCCAGATCGCATGCACCCGCGCCAGGGTCGGCGCGTCGGCCGAAATGGCGAGATCTCCTAGCACGGAGAAGGCGTCGCTCCTCGGGACGTCGACCCGGACGGGAGGGGCAGGAGCGGTCGACGTCGGGCCCTGGGGCAGCCCCGAGAGCTTCACGCCCGGACCCTTGAACTCGGCGAGCAGTCGGGCCGCCAGCTCGTACTGGGCTTCGAGGCGGACCCGCTGGTCGGCGTGACCGAGCAACTTGGCCAAATCCTCCACCGACCGCTTCTCCATCCCTGCGGTCAGCAGGGTCTTGACCTCCGCCGCATGCGGGTCGGTCTCTTGCCCCGTGACCTTCCAGATCCGCCCCTTGCCGGTCTTGTTCCAGCCGTTGGTCCAGTCGAGGAGGTACATCGCGCTATCGGGGCCGAAGTCGACGTCGGTGGCCAGGACCGACCAGATCGGCTGCTCGGCGTCGATCAGCTCGAACGAAGCCCCCTTGGGCTTGTTGGCGAACGAGCGAATGCCGCTGTTCCCGGCACCGCCCCGGAAGTCGGCCAGGAAGAAGTGGTCGCGATACTTCGCGGGCAGGCCGGTGCCCGGGTCGTGGACGAGCCCCGAGGGGCCGTCGGAGATGTTGGTGATCGGCGGGACGATGTAGGCGGCCTGGCCGTCCCAGCGGGGATGCCAGAGCTTCTCGGCGTTCCAGGGGCCTCGCGAGGTCGGGAAGTCGAGGTACTGGTAGCCCATCCGCCAGCCGCTGTCCCCCCCTTCGACGACGTGGACCCACCGGGCCTTGTCGCCGCCGTCGGAGTTGTTGTCGCAGGTGAACAGGTTGCCGTAGTTGTCGAACGCCAGCTCCTGCGGGTTCCGGAGGCCGGTCGCGAAGATTTCGAGGTTCGACCCGTCGGGCTCGCAGCGCAGCACCGAGCCGCAGTCGGGGGCGAACAGGTGCTTGCCTTCCTTCGTCGTGACGTTCAAGCCCCGGTCGCCGACCGAGAAGTAGAGCCGGCCGTCGGGCCCCATCTTGAGGCCGTGGAGGTCGTGGCCGAGGAACGCGACGTGGACGCCGTAGCCGGTGCTCAGCGACTCCTTGACCTCGGCCTTGCCGTCGCCGTCCTGGTCGCGGAGCCGCCAGAGGTCGGGGATGCACGTGTAGTAGACGTCCCCCTTGCGGGCCAAAAGCCCGGCGCCGATGCCGTCGGCGGCGTCCTTGAACCCGTCGGCGAAGACGGTCGAATGGTCGGCCTTGCCGTCGCCGTCGCGGTCCTCGATGAGCCGGACCCGCTCGTGTTCGACCTGGTATTTCCGAAACTCGTCGGGGCTGAGGAACTTCTTGTACATCGCCACGCGGTCGGCCACGGTCCTCGCCGCCACGTCGGCGTCGAGCCATTTCATGTGGCTCCGATTGTCGGTCACGCCCGCGTGGAGCCGAAACGTCTCGGCGACGTAGATCCGCCCCTTCTCGTCGAAGCAGAACGCCACCGGGTTGGCCAGCATCGGCTCGGCCGCGAACAATTCAATCTTCAAGCCCGGCGCCCGGCGGATCGACTTCGCCGCCTGGGACGCCTCGGGCGAGGCCGCCGCGACCGACGGCTTGTAAAGCTCGTCCTCGCCGCGGGTCGGGGTCGTGACAGTCGTCGTCAGGGCGATCGAAAGGGCGGCCAGGGCCGTCCGGCGGCAACGCGATCGGTGCATCGGTGGCTCTCGCTACGGAGCGGGGCCGGGAAGGCCCGATCTCCTGGCAGGTTGTCCGAGGGCGGTATCGAGAGGAGAGCCCCGTCAGCGTAACGGACAATCGACCTCTCGGGCAACACCGGAGGGCGGGTCGGCGGGTCGGAAGTTGGGCCTCGTCGCGCCCGAGATCACCCGGCATCCATGTGCCCCTTGGAGTGCGTGAGCTTGCTCCCGCTTTGCTTTCGAGGGGCTCGCCCCTCGCACCTCCGACGCGGCGGCATCGGACGTCGGAGCAAGCTCCGACGGAGAAAAGCGGGAGCAAGCTCCCGCACTCCAAAAGATGCGCCCGGCGATTCCCGGATGACAGGGGACGTTCGCCCGCTTCTAATACGAGTGGGCCACTCGATGTCCCGGACCTCCCTCCGCTGAAGGAATCGACCGATGCACCGACGATCCACTCGCCTCTGCTGGACCCTGATCCTGCTCGCCATCTCGACGACGAACGCCCAGCGGCCGGGCGGGAGCCCGTTCGACCGCTTCGACGCCAACAAGGATGGCAAGGTCGTCCGCGACGAGGTCCCCGAGCGGCTCCGCGAGCGGTTCGACGCCATCGACGCGAACAAGGACGGGACCATCACCCCCGAGGAGCAGCGATCTTACGTCCTCGGCCAGAGGCCCGGCGGGGCGAACCTCCCGCCCGGCGTGAAGGCCGAGAAGGACATCCCCTACGCCGGGACCAAGAACCCCCGCCAGACCCTCGACCTCTATCTCCCCGAGAAGCCAAAAGGCGACAGGCCGCTCCCGGTCGTGGTGAACATCCACGGCGGGGCCTGGCTGGGCGGCGATAAGTCGGGCATCGGCGCGATCGCCGGCCTCGTCTCGAGCGGCGACTACGCGGGGGTCTCGGTCGGGTATCGGCTCTCGGGCGAGGCGGCCTGGCCTTCGCAGATTCACGACTGCAAGGCCGCGATCCGCTGGATCGGGGCCAACGCCGAGAAATACCACCTCGACCCCGACCGGATCGGCGTCATCGGCGGTTCGGCGGGCGGACACCTCGTCGCCATGCTCGGCACGAGCGGAGGCGTCGAGGCATTGGAGGGGGACCTCGGACCGAACAAGGGCGTCAGCAGCAAGGTCCGGTGCGTCGTCGACGAGTTCGGCCCGGCCGAGTTGGCGACGATGGGGGATGCTCCCAGTTCGACCGACCACAACTCGCCCACCTCGCCCGAGTCGAAATTGCTCGGCGCGCCGATCCGCCAGAACCCGGAGAAGGCGAAGGACGCCTCGCCGATCGCCTACGTCTCGAAGGACGACCCGCCCTTCCTCATCATCCACGGCGACAAGGACATGACCGTCCCGTTCGACCAGTCCGAACGGCTCACGAAAGCCCTGAAGGGCGCGGGCGTGGAGGTGTTATTCATCCGGGTCAAAGACGGCGGGCACGGCGGATTCCGGAACCCGGAGATCCCCCGGCGGGTCCGCCAGTTCTTCGACAAGCACCTCCGCGATCGGCCGGTCGGCACCATCTCCGAGGAGCCGGTCGCGAATGCGCCGGAGCGTTGATCGCCACCGGCCCTCTGGGTTCGACTCGGTCCTGGGGGTTGAACCCATATTCTTCAGAAAGGCGGTTAATCGAGGGCCGATACGAGCGATAGTAATCGAGATGCCGCTTCGAGGGATGTCGTTTCGTATCGGTTGGCTTTGTCTTGGAGTTCCGGTGTTTCCGATCGGAAGGCCGTCAGCCCGTTGGGTTCCTCTTGTCGCCGGGCTCGGAGATCGAGGTTGGGTCCCTCTTTCGCGGCCGGCTCGCCGAGGTTGGCTTAGGATCACCCCTTCAATAACTTCCTGTTTTGGAGTGCGGGAGCTTGCTCCCGGCCGCGGACGTCCGACAGATCCGGGAGCAAGCTCCCTCCGTGAAAGCGGGAGCAAGCTCCCGCACTCCAAAGAGTTCGCCGTGAAGACGGGACGTTATTGAATCGACGATCCTTAGTCTGAACGGCGGCCAGGCATTCCGTTGGGTTCATCCTCTTTAATTCGAGCCGTTCGTCGGAGCCGGTTGGGTTTGAATGGGCCGCCCGATCGGGGACGTTGGGTTTGAATGGGAAACCCGGTCCCAAACGACGAATCTCCCGTTCAAATAACAACTTGCGACCCAATCCCGCCCCGGTCCAACGCTCACCGGATCAGGGCGTCGAGCGCCTTGTCCAGCGCCGGGCCCCGGAGTTCGAGGCGGATGATCGTGCCGCTCGGGGAGATCAGAAAGGTTGCGGGGATGGAGCGGACGCCGAAGGCTTCGACGAGGTCGCCGCCGGCGGTCGCGTTGTGGACCTGCTTCCAGGGGAGCTTGCGGGCCCTGGCGAAGTCGGCGACGGCGGCCTTGGACTCGTCGAGACTGACGGCGACGACCTCGAACCCCCGGGCGTGGTACTTGGAGTAAGCGGCCTGGAGGCGGGGAAGCTCGACGACGCAGGGGGCGCACCAGGTCGCCCAGAAGTCGACCAGGACGTACTTGCCCCGGAGGTCGTCGAGCCGGATCGTCGCCCCGGACAGGTCGTTGACCGCGACACCCGGGGCCGTCGTGCCGATCCGGTCGATCCGGGCGAGTTCGTCCTTGACCTTCTGGGCGAGGTTCGGGCTCTCGCCGCCGAACTTGCGGAGCAGGGCCTGGTAGACCTTGCGGGCGACCTCGTGCTCGCCCGAGGCCATCGCCGCGTTGGCCAGGGTGTCGGCGAAGTTCGAGGCGAACTCCTCCTGGTCCGAGCCGCCCAGCCCGGCCATCAGGGCATTGAACGAAGCCAGGGCCTCGGCGAACTGCCCCGCCTGGGCCCGCGCCATCGTCGAGACGATCTGGGCGAGCGACCGGACCGGCCCGTCGGGGTGCTCGGCCAGGTATTTTCGGGCCACGGCCTCGTTCTCGGCGAACCAGTCGTGCTCAATGGCCTTGTCGAAGACCTTCATATAAGCCTGGTCGACGTCGTCGGCCTTCGGCGACTTCGCCAGGTAGGTGAGCAGGTCGCGGATCAGGGCCCTGTCGTGGGCCGACTGGATCTCGGTGACGTTCTTGGGCTCGTCGGCGAGCGAATTTCGCGACATCAGCGAGACGGCGAGAATGGCCAATAATACCCGAATCGCCCCGTGGTTTCGCCGGATCGATTTCGACATCAGCATAAGCTCCCGGAGTGATTCCGAGTCCTGAAAGTAGGGTGGGTGAGCGGTAGCGAAACCCACCGACCTCGGCGGCATCGGAGGGCAGGTGGGTTTCGCTACCGCTCACCCACCCTACGGGGAGGGTCTTCAGTCCTGGGTCCTGAGCCCGGAGTATTTGTAGCCGAAGCGGGAGACGGGCCCTTCGACCGGGCGGGCCACGGGCGCGGGGCGGGCGTGCTCGGGCTCGTCGAGGAGGTCGACGATCATGGCGGCCCACTCGGAGCAGCAGTGGTCCTTCTCGTGTCGGGCGAGGAAGGCGGCGCGGCCCCGATCGCCGAGGTCCCCGGCATATTCGGGGTCGGCGGCCAGGTTCGAAAGGATCTCGACCAGGCGGGCGGCATCACCAAGGCGGACGGTCAGGCCGCAGTCGGCCTGGCGGATCGTGTCGGCCGACTCGCAGTGGGCGGGGCCGACGAAGACGGTCGGGCGGCCCGAGGCCATCGCCCCGTAGAGCTTGCCGGGCACGACCACGCCGGTCATCTCGGCCCGCATCGAGATCAGGTGGACGTCGGCGACGGAGAGCGAGGCGTGGAGCTGCTCGCGGGGGAAATAATCCATCAGGCGGATGTTGTCCAGCCCCTCGACCTCCTTCGCCGAGCGGACCTCGGCCAGCCGAGGGCCCCCGCCGACGATCAGGAACACGACGTCTTCGCGGTCGCGGAGGCGTCGGGCGGCCTCGATGATCTCGGCGAAGCTGTGGGCCAGGCCGAGGTTGCCCGAGTACATCGCCACGAACTTATCCGCCAGGCCGAGCGACGCCCGCAGCTCGTGCCCCTCGCGGGGCAGGGGGTAAATCTCGTCGCGACGGCTCCAGACCGGGATGGTGGCCAGTCGGTCGCGGCGGACGTCCTTCGAGGCGATCCGGTCGGCCATATAGGGACCGAGGACGACCACCTTGTCGGCCTGCCGATAGACCGTGTCGCTGACCCAGGCGAGCCAGGCGACGATAGGGTTGGTCGGCGACATCCGGCCGAGCGCGATGCTGGCGTCGGGGTGGAGGTCCATGCTCCAGTAGACGTGCCTTGATCCCTTCAGCCGTCGGAGGAACGTCCCGACCAGGCCGATGATCGGCGGG
>JAJYDH010000356.1 GCA_021777685.1 Planctomycetota bacterium
ACAACGCCGTCATGCTCGCCGAGGCGATGTGCAAGCACGAGGGGTTCACCTACGCCCCGAGCGAGACGGTCTACTGGCAGCAGGGCCACTCGACCGAGCGCGACTACATCTACACCACCACCCAGACCCTCACCCGCGAGCAACTGGTGGCCCTGAACGACGAGGTGGGCGAGGGCCGGTCGCTCCTCGTCTGCTGCAAGGCGTTCCTCGGCCGCCCGGACGACCTGGCCGGCCTCACGGTCAAGAAGATCCCCAAGGCGGTCCTGGCCCGCTGCGAGTTCGGCAAGGACGACTACAGCCTGAAGGTCGCCAGCCTCCCCTCCTCGCCCGCCATCGCCCCCGATGACGCACCTCCCCCGCCGCCGAAGAAGTCGCGGAAGAAGCCCGACGGGCCGACGCTGTTCTGAAGTCGTCGCAGGCGTGGGCGTAGGGTGCGTCGAGTCCTCGAAGACGCACCGGGAGCGGGATCGAACTCGGTGCGTCTTCGAGGACTCGACGCACCCTACCTGGCTCAAGGCTCGACCTAACCCCAATACCGTCGAATGAGCCATAAAACGCGACGAGGACGGGTCTTTGGTCCCCTCCCCCCTTGCGGGGGAGGATTAGGGTGGGGGGTGGTCCGGTGACATCAACGGCTTGTCCGGGGCCACCGACCGTGCGACGCCCCCCCACCCCAGCCCTCCCCCGCAAGGGGGGAGGGAGCCAGAAAGACCGTCACACACCCGCTTTACATCTCATTTGACGGTATTGGACCTGACCCCGCACCGAAGGATCACACCATGAGCCTCCGCACCGTGAACGCGATCGGCGGGCGACTGAGCCTCCGCACTCCCCAGCGGGCCTCGCTCGAGATCCTCGACCGGATCACCGAGGTCGTCAACCTGAGCAAGCG
Organism: Planctomycetota bacterium; assembly: GCA_021777685.1. Lineage (GTDB taxonomy): Bacteria > Planctomycetota > Planctomycetia > Isosphaerales > Isosphaeraceae > Tundrisphaera. The sequence continues at coordinate 893 of JAJYDH010000356.1, forward strand.
GGCCGACCCCAGGGGCGCGCTCGACGTGATCCGCTCGGAATACCCGGGCGTGGCCGACTTCGAGCGCGAGTTCCCCTCGCTCTGCTTCGCCCTGGCCACGGGAGTCGGCAAGACCCGCCTGATGGGGGCGTTCATCGCCTACCTGCACCTCGAACGCGGCCTGAACGACTTCTTCGTCCTCGCCCCGAACCTGACGATCTACGAGAAGCTCATCGCCGACTTCACGCCCAACACCCCCAAGTACGTCTTCCGGGGCCTCGGCGAGTTCTCCACCGAGGGGATCGAGATCGTCACCGGCGACAACTACGAGGACGGCCGGGGGGTCCGCAAGGGCACCCTGAAAGGCTTCCGGCGCGGCATCCACATCAACATCTTCAACATCGCCAAGATCGACGGCGAGGTCCGGGGCGGCCGGGCTCCCAAGATGAAGAAGCTCCGCGAGTACATCGGCCAGTCGTACTTCGAGTATCTCTCCGAGTTGCAAGACCTCGTCCTGATCATGGACGAGTCGCACCGCTACCGGGGAAAGGCCGGGGTCAGGGTCCTGAACGAGCTACGCCCGGTCCTGGGGCTGGAGCTGACCGCCACGCCGCAAATCCAGGAGGGGACGAAGACGATCCCCTTCAAGAACGTCATCTTCGACTACAAGCTCTCGCTCGCGATGGCCGACGGCTACGTGAAGGAGCCGGCCATCGCCACCAAGCAGAATTTCCGGGTCGAAGACTACAAGGACGACCCCGACGGCCTGGAACTGGTGAAGTTAAAGGACGGGGTGTGCCTCCACGAAGACACGAAGGCCGAGCTGAAGGTCTACGCCGAGCAGCACGACCGCCCGTTCGTGAAGCCGTTCATGCTGGTCGTGACCCGCGACATCAGCCACGCGAAGAGCGTCGTCGAGATCATCAAGCGGGACGACTTCTTCAACGGGGACTACAAGGACAAGGTCATCACGGTCCACTCCGCCCAGTCCGGCGAGGAGAAGGAGGAGACGGTCGCCGAACTGCTATCCGTCGAGTCGCCGACGAACAAGACCGAGATCGTCGTCCACGTCGATAAGCTCAAGGAGGGGTGGGACGTGACGAACCTCTACACGATCGTCCCGCTCAGGAAGGCCGAATCGCGGACGCTGGTCGAGCAGTCGATCGGCCGGGGGCTCCGCCTCCCCTACGGCCAGAGGACCGGCGTCAAGGCGGTGGACCGGCTGACCATCATCGCCCACGACAACTTCCAGGAGATCATCGACGAGGCGAACAGGCCCGGCTCGTCGATCAACTTCAAGCTCCAGACCGTCGTCATCGGCGAGGACGTCGGCACCGAGCGGAAGGTGGCCAGGACCGTCGAGACCCGGCTCGAAGACGAGATCGCCGGGCCAGACCCGACGAAGACCATCCCGGGCAAGGCCGCGACCGCCCGCCCGAGCCCCTTCGAGACGGCGGCCGACAGGACCGTCGCCAGGGCGACCATCGAGGCGATCCGATCCTTCGAGCGCGACCCGAAGCGCGTCCCCAACACCGAGGCCCTGAACGCCCCGGAGATCCAGGCCGAGCTGGCGAAGAAGGTCGCCGCCGCCGTCGCCCCGAAGCAGATGGAGTTCGCCGCCGTCACCGAGGCGCCCGACATCCCGGCCATCGTCGCCAGGGCGACCGCCTTGTTCATCAAGCGGACGATCAGCGTGCCCCGGATCTACCTGTTGCCCAAGGGCGAGGTGACGACCGGCTTCCGCGACTTCGACCTCGACACCAGCACAGGCTTCAACCTCCGGCCCCAGGAACAGGCCACGATCATCCACGAGATCCGCACGGGAGAGCGTGAGATCCTCCAGGACCGGGGCCTGCCGTTGATCGAGGAAAACCTCGAAGACGAACTCGTTAAGCGGCTGATCGACTTCGACGACATCGACTACGACGATCAGGCAGACCTGCTGTACAAGCTCGCCGGCCAGGCGATCGACCATCTGCGGTCGGTCAATCGAACCGAGGACGAGGCCGCCCAGGCTCTTCTTCAGCACCGGCAGATGCTCGTTGACCTCATCTACGCCCAGATGGGCAAGCACCGCTGGCAGCACGCCGCCGGGTACGAGGCGACCGCCCGGAGCGGCTTCGAGGTCTTAAAGCCGGTGACATTCTCCGCGCCGGAGGGCGAGTCCGTCCGCAACTTCCGAGAGGTTCCCGCCCCGCTCCACGACATCCCCAGGATGCTCTTCGGCGGGTTCTCGCGCTGCCTCTACGAAGTCCAGAAGTTCAGCACCGACCCCGAACGACGCTTCGCGATCCTCCTGGAGGACGAGCCGCAGGATCTCAAGTGGTTCAAGCCAGCACGAGACCAGTTCCGCATCGAGTACCGCGCCGGGCAGTCCTACGAGCCGGACTTCGTCGTCGAGACGGCAACCCACAAGTATTTGATTGAGCCGAAGCAGGCTAACCAATTCGAGATCGATGAGGTCCAGGCGAAGGCACGAGCGGCGACCGAGTGGTGCCGCCACGCCACCGACCACGAACTCGCCCACGGCGGCAAGCCCTGGTCCTACGTCCTGATCCCGCACGACGCGATCAAGGCCAGCGCCTCCTTGCAGGGCCTGGCGGCGACCTACACCCTCAAGCCGGAACCCGAGGCCAACCCGCACCCCCTGACCACGACCAACGCTTGAAAGGAACCTCGCATGTCCGACGTACACGAGACCGACATCCTGGGGTATCCCGAGCTTGAGCCGGAGGCCGAGGGCATCGACGGCGAGGGCGCGGATGATCGCCCCGTTTCGAGCCAGCCTTACGACTGGACAATCTCGACCCTTCGCGACAAGTACGACAAGGGCCAGGTCGATCTCCAGCCCCAGTATCAGCGGGAGTACGTCTGGGACCTCAAGCCCGAACTCCCCTCGCGGCTCGTCGAGTCGCTCCTCCTGGAGATCCCGATCCCGCCGATCTACTTCGGCAAGGTGCCCGGCGGCAAGCTGGAGGTCATCGACGGCCAACAACGGCTGACGACGCTGATCCGCTTCGTCGGCAACGATTTCCCGCTCCAGCGGCTCCAGAGGATGAGCAGCCTGAACGGCAAGAAGTTTCGCGAATTGGGCGACGAGTATCAGGCGAAGGTGATGGACGCCCCCATCCGAAGCATCGTCATCGACGCCGGGAAAAACCAGAACCTCCGCTTCGAGGTGTTCGAACGGCTCAATCGGGGCGCGATGGGCCTGAACGAGCAAGAGCTGCGAAACTGCGTCTATCGCGGGCCGTTCTGCGACCTCCTCGCGGAGATGGAGAAGGACCCCTACTGGAGGAAGATCAAGGGCGGCGACAAGCCCGAACCCCGCTTCGTCGAGCGCGAGATGATCCTCCGTTTCTTCTCCTTCGCCAACCGGCTCGACCAGTACAACGGCAAGCTGAAGCCGTTCCTCAACGAGTACATGGGCCTCTACGCGCCCAAGAGCGAGCAGGACATCAAGAACCAGGCCGCGATGTTCCGCCAGACGATGAAGAACGTCTACGCGGTCTTCGGCCCGAACTCCGGCCGGCTCTACACCACGGGGACCGAGGACAAGCCCGCCGTCGAAGGGAGATGGGAACCCAAGTTCACGATCTCGGCGTTAGACATCCAGGCTTCGGCCCTCATCAACCAGTCGCCCGCCAAGGTCCAGCTCGCCGCCGAACAGATCCGCGAGGCTTACCTGTTCTACTTGTTGACCAATCCCCCGGTCCGCCTGGCAATCTCCCGCCAGCCCGCCGGGAAGGCCGCGACCAAGGTCCGCTGGACCGGCTTCCGGGATCAGGTCAAGGAGATCCTCGACGGGACGATCGTCGAGCCCCGCTTCTTCGCCTACGAGTACCGCAGGGTGCTGTACGACGACAGCTCGACCTGCAAGCTCTGCCAGAACGAGATCCACACCTTCGAGGACAGCACCGTCGATCACATCCATCCCTACAGCAAGGGAGGCAAGACGACCCCCGAGAACGCCCAACTCGCCCATCGAAGTTGCAATGCCCGCAAGTGCGCGAACGTAGATTAAAAGTACTTTCTCGGGAAAGTTAGCCCCAAAGATCACCGAAAATACGACCGCAGTAGGCCCACGGCCGCGTCCCGCCCGACCTCCCCGGCCAGCGCGGTCGGGCGGTATCATTCTTCGACCAGATACTCGGGCGGAGTGGCCGAGAACGGCCCCATGGCGAGCCGGTCATCGGTTTCCAGCGTTTCCCGAGGCGGACCGGATGATGGCCAGGATGCCGGCCCGGATCGGCACGGGAAGGGTCGGCCAGGCGTCGATGATCTCGGCCAGACCCGACGCATCGACTAACACCTCGGTAGCATCCTGGTCAGCACTGAGGGGACGGATCGGGGCGGATCGCGTCGGTTGCTGGCGGGATTTTGAGCCGAAGGACTCGGCTCAGGTTTGACCTAAACTGCGTGATGGGACGGACTTTGGCGGTTTCTGGCGGGATGTGTCATGAGTGCCCCCCGTAGGACTCGAACCTACAACCCGCTGATTAAGAGTCAGCTGCTCTGTCAACGGGGCGGCTCGAGCAAAGGCATGTGAGCAAATGGCTTGGGTCTGGTCGGTGTGTCCCCGGCCCACTCGCGACGTCGCGATTTTAGCCGATTTTCCGCCCGCTTGCGAGCGATTCTCTGACCAAATTCTGACATGGCATCGCGGTGTCGTCCTTCGAGACTTGGGACGCCCGACTGGTCGCCGCTCCCGGACGAGGAAGAGGTTGCGGATCGTCGGGTCGGGGGCGTCGCCGGCAAACTTGCATCCCCGCCATCCAATCCGGGTGGCGGGGATTCCACCCACCGGCGATCTGGCGTCAGCATCACTCGAATCGAAACCGCTTCTTTGCCGCACGTGCCCGGGCCAGGCCAAGGGCCATGATGGCGGCGATCCAGGAGGCCAGGGTTGCCGGCTCCGGCACGGGGGAAGGTTCCATGACCTGGGATCCTAGCGACAGGCCGATGCTCCGATCGTTGAAGTCTTTCTGCAGCAGTTCTCGAGCCGCCGAAGCGCTGAAGGTGGCGTTCGGATTGACAAGCATCCCCCAGCTTGCGACCGGCGAGTCGATGGTTTGACCCGTGTCGCCTTGACCCGCCTTGACGCCGAAGGCATGCATCAGCTCGTGGGAGACGTTGTGCGCGACGATCCAGGAGAGCTGATCGACGTTATTGGCCACCTTCGCCGCCTGATCGATGAAGGTGAAGCCGTCGCCGCCGACCTGGCTCATGCCGAGGGCATTCGGCGAAAGCGGACTGTAGGTGCCGGAGACGACGCTTAGGCTGCGAGTAGCGGCGACGCCAGGGTCGCCGGTCAGATTGATGGGCACCCCGGAAAGGCCGAAGGTCCGCGTGACCCGGTCAATCACCTGCGCCTGGAAGTCGGCCTGCTGTTGGGGGTTGGGCGTCCCGCCGTAGAGGCGAGCGACCCAAGGGCTGTCGGACCAGGGCCGGGCGTTCCCGGCCGTGACCGCACCCTCGGAGGCGAATGGGCCCCGGCCGAGATTGAGGAAGGCGTCCGCGGAGGCCTGCCCCGCGGGGGCTGTCGGTGCCGCCGGGGCGGGATTGGGCATCGGAATCGGATTGGGGGCGGAGGGCTGCTTCGCTGCCATGGGTCCAGCCGCGGCCCATGGAGCAGCCGCGGCTGGCGTCGGCGATCGGCCCGTCGTCCCCAGCGAAAGGCCCATAGTCGGCGTTACGTATCGGGGAGCAAGCGTGCTCGCAGATCGGAGCGAGTCGGACGAGGTGATGCCGAGGGATAGCATCGGGGCTGCCTGGGCCACCCCCCCGGCCGACGCGAACACCGCCAAGCCGTGGACGAGCGACTTATAAGATACCATGCGCGCGAACCTCCTTGTTCGGGCTATGGAACGGTCGCCATCCGCGGCGACTCACCGCCATCGCCATTCGAGGTGCGAGAGGGGTGGGGCTAGTGGCAGGTCGATGCGGTCGGGAATTTGGCGAGATGAGCGCGATCCGGAAGTTGATGACGACGAACGTGATAAGGCACATCTCGGGCCACGGGA
>JAJYDH010000357.1 GCA_021777685.1 Planctomycetota bacterium
GGGGCCGGAAGCCAGGCGAGATTCGTGCCCGACGCGGGTCCCTGCCCTCGGCGCGAGGCGCCTGAGGCACCAGGTTGGGCCCGGCGAGGCACCGTGGAAGGTCTCCGTCTCGGGGGGATGGGCGTCCTCGGCGGGATGGTCGTCGGCTTCGGGGGGGGCTTCCGCGATCGGGCCGGCGTCGTCGAAGTCCGTCTCGTCGACGGTGGTCTCGGTCGGATCGGCCTCTTCGACGGTCACTCCCCCCTCGTCGACAACGTCCTCCGGCGGGACATCGGAAAGGGCCGGGCCCTCGGTCGGCTCGGACTCCTCGGCGTCCGACGATGGCTCGTCGGTCGCCTCGGAGCTTTCGCCTCCCGGCTCGGCCTCGGCCGGGTCGTCGACCGGCTCGGGGGGGACTTCGAGGCGGCTCGCGTCGGGCACCTCGTCGGGCTCATCGGCCCGCGGCGTGTTACCGCCGACGGCCGAGAATCCTTCGAAGTTCCCGGGCGATCCGGCCTCTCCGTCGCCCTCCAGGGCGGTCGTCGGCCCCGATTCCATTCCCTCGTCGGGATCACCTTTCGGGCCATCGACGGGGTCGATGGCGGGTCCGGCATCCTCGGCGGGCCCTTCGACGAGGGCGGGCTCCTCGGACGGGCCTTCCGGCCGATCCGGGGCATTGCCTTCGTCGACTTCGGACGGTTGCGGCGTGGCCGGGACCTCGACCGGGACCCCCACGGTTTCGTGGGGGCCGGCCTCGGCCTGGCCTTCGGCGACTTCGGCCCGGACGAACTTGCCGGGACCGACCTCGATCCAGGTCGCCTCGGTGGGCTCGGGGGTTGGCTTCGTCTTCCTCGCCCGGCCCTTCCCCCGACGGCCCTTTGTAGGAGCCGCCGGGGTGCCCTGCTCCGATCCGGCCTCCGGGCCCCCGGCCGAGGCCGGGGCGTCCGAGGTCGGTTCCGGGCCGTCGAGGCCCTCGGCCGGCGAGGCCGGCTCCGGGGTCGATTCGCCCGCATCCCCTTCGGCCGTATCGCCTTGCGGGCGAGGGGCCGGGGGGGACAGGATCAGGGCCATCAGGATCAGGTAAGGGATGACGAGCCACGCCGAGACCCAGGAGGCGACCGCCCAACTGGTCCCCGCGATGAGCAGGGCCAGCGCCGCCGTCGAGGCTCCCCTCAGGCCGGGTCGGGCCGTTGCCGGCCGATCGGTCGAGGGTCCTTCGGGACGGTCGTCGGGGGTGGTTCCGTGGTCGATCCGCACGCGAGGCCGCTCCGGTCCTTCGAAGCTACCGACGAAGGGGGCGAGACGCCGCCGCCGGCCCCCTCCGGCATCTATCGGACGCCTCGCCGGGGCTCACCGCCGCTTTCGGGGCGAAGGGCCTTGCGGACGCCCGACGATCCTCGACAATCGCCAATGTCGACCCAATTGCCTAGCCCAACCCTCGCCGAGGACCCCAAAGTCATGCCGGACAAACCTTTAGCCACCGTCCGACCCGTCGAGGAGGCGACGGCCTCGCCCCGGGTCGCCGCGATCTTCGCCGACATCAGGGCCACCAAGAAGCTCGACTTCGTCCCCAACTTCTGGCGGGTCCTGGCCACCGACCCCGACCACCTGGAGCTGATCTGGACCCGGCTCAAGGCGATCATGCACCCGGAGGCCTCGGGGAGGCCGTCGAGGCTCGACCCCCTGACCCGCGAGATCATCGCCCTGGCCGTCTCCAGCACCAACGGCTGCCCGTACTGCGTCCATTCGCACACGGCGGCCGTCCGCAAGCTCGGGCTGGATGTCCAGGGGCTGGGGGAGGTTATGGCCGTGGTCGGCCTGTTCAACGCGACCAACGCCATCGCCCACGGCTACCAGATCGAGCCCGACGTCTTCCCGCCTCAGGACTGAATCGCCGGCGACGACCCGGAAAGCGGGGGCGAAAGCCCGGCCGGTCGCTCGGCCGGCTTTCACCGAGGGGGGGCCTCGGCGGCGTCCAGACGCGTGCGGACGGCCGCCAGCGCCTCGCCGGCCGTGAAGATCGACACCCCCAGCAGGACCACATCCTTGAGCACGAACTGCCCCGGCATCGCCGACAGCGCCGGGAAGCCGCCCAGGCTCGGCTCCCAGCCGGGCGTGGTGACCAGGAAGCTCAGCGTGGTCAGGAACATCCCCGCCGCGAGCCCGCTGCCCGCAGCCGAGCCGATCGGCCAGACCGGCCGGAGCGCGATGAGCACCCCGACGGCGATCTCGACCGCCCCCAGCAGCGAGGAGAACCCGCCCACGCTCAGGAATCGATAGATCCATCCCATCAGCGGGCTGTTCGTCACCATCGGCCTGATGCCCTCGGCCTCGTAGGCCGTGAACTTCATCGCGCCGATCCAGAGCAGGACGATCACGAGCCCGTAGCGGGAGACGTGCGTGCCGATCCGTTGCAGCCTTTCAGCCATCGTAGACCCCCACATCTGGTGTAGCATTCATGACCAGCAATGATTTGATTCGTCGGGACACCCCGCGACTCAACGCGTCGGGTCGCGATCGCCGAGGATCGGATATCCCCTGACATAAAGCCAGTCGTCCTTCCTGGCCGGCAGGTGGCACGACCGGCAATCGATCGAGTAATCGGTCGCCACGTTGCGTGCGGGCTCTTCGGCCCGGAACAGGGCCCAGCCCCAGCCGTCGCCCCAGAGGTCATTGCCGGGGAATCGCCCCTTCGAGTCCTTGACCATCACGAACCAGAGCTTGACGCCCGAGGCCCAGTGGGATTGCCCCGTGGTCAGCTTATCCGAGCCGACCCGGGTGACTTCCTTCACGAGCACCGCGCCGTCGGGAAACTTGCCGTCCCGGCGATACGCCCGGATGTCCTCCGGCCGCGTGTAGACGTTGTGCAGCTCGTCGAGCGGCCGGCCCGGCTTCGAGGCCACGGCGAATGTGCCCAGATGCGAGAAGGTCTCGCGATAATCGGCCGGCCGCGAGATGCCGCCGTCCTTGGTGACATAAGGCGAGAAGTCGTCCGGCCGCGCCGCGCCGGACGCGACCGTCGCCGCGACGAGCGCCGTCGCGGCCAGCCTGCGGGGAACCTTGGTATCCATGATGTGTGCCGCCTGGGGTTTGGGGAGACCGACGTGACCTCGCCAGCCTCACCTCGGCCGCGGGGCGGAGGCTCGCAGGACGGGATAGTACTGGCTGAACACATAGTCCTTCGCGGCGCCGGTCTCGTGGCAGGCGTTGCACGAGGCGGCGGTATTCTTCGCCACCTCCGCCTTGAGCGGGTACTTGTGGCCGAAGCTGAAGTAGGCCCAATTGCCGGGCTCGTCCTTGAACCGCGCCGAGTCCTTGATCGACGCCTCCAGGCCCCGGAAGTCCCCCATGAAGTAACCCTTGCCGCTGGTCGCCTCCCTGGCGCCGGCGCCGATGAGCTCCTTGACCATCACCGTACCGTCGCGGAACTCGCCGGTCTTCTCGTAGTGGGCGAAGCTCTCCGGGTCCATGTAGACGGCGTGGAACTCGGGGAAGGATGCCTCGCCGTCGTTGAGGTCGTCGGGGGTCAACGGCGTGCCGACGTACACCCATCGGCGATAGCCGACGGGTTGCTTGAGCTTGCCGTCGGGGGTGAATTCGACACCGGGCACCCTCGGGACCTCCGAGGGCGCCGCCCCGGCCAGCATGTAGGACAGGCCGCCGATCCCGACCAGGGCCGCGACGCTCGCCGCCAGACTCGACCGATATGCTCCAGTCATGATTCTCCCTCGCGGACTCCGGGCAGGGCGATCTCGGGCCGTCGTCCGATCGCGACGGCTCGCCCGATGGAGATGCTAACCGCCGCGAGGAGGGCGGGCTGTCATCCTGATGACAATCCCCGGACCCGGGCCCGACCTACCCGGCGGCGATGCGATCCAGGCCGGAGAGATCATCCACGCAGAAGTAACATCGCGTGTACTCGATCAGACCCTCGCCCCGCATCCGGGACAGTTCGGCGCTGATGACGGGTCGGGCCGCTCCGACGAGCTCCGCCAGGTCTTCGTGGGTCAGGCGGACGTCGATCGTGTGGCCGTGCCGGCAGCGTTGGCCTTCGAAGCAGATCAGGTCCCGGAGCGTGGCGGCCACCCGGGCCCGAATCGGCGAGGTGAACTGCCAGAGCAGTCGACGCTCGAGGAAGTGCGCGCGGGCCGTCGCCGATTCGAGCAGCAGGGTGGCGAATTCGGCCCGGCTCCGCGCCTCGGCCTCGATCTCCTGGCGATCCAGCTCGATGACCTTCGCCGGGCCGTGGGCGGCGGCCAGCTCGTGCTGGGGCGAGGCAAACCCGCGGAACGCGCCCGCCCCGAACGGCCGATCGCCGAAGAGGCCGCCCCGGCCCTGGATCAGCCGGATGGAGCGACTGCCGTCGACGCGCGGGTCGAGCAGCTTGACGTACCCGGCCGCCACCACCCAGCAACGCCCCTCGGGGATCGTCGAGTAGACCGATTCCCCGGCGGCCAGCGACCGCTGGCGCGCCGATCCGGCCCGCGCGCAGGCCCGGATGAATCGCCCGGACCATTCGGCCTCCAGCAGCATCGTGACCCTCCAAATATCGCCGAGCGGCTCGGTGGCCGGGAGGGCGACCCGGCTCGATCCCCGGACCCGCCAAGTCATCGGCCGGGACGTCGGATCGGGCCCGACGTCTTCCCGCCTCAGGACTGAAGCGCCGGCTCGGCCACCTCCGACTCTCGCGGCTCCTTCTCCGGGATCGGCGCCGAATCCCTCATCCTCGGGCGGTCGAGCCAGCCGTCGAACCGCCCGACCGATCGGTACGTCAGGAAGGCCGCGACCGAGCCGTAAATCCCCATCAGGAACAGGCCGATGACGATCGAGGGCAACCAGCTCACGGCGAGTATGTCGCCCGTCGTCGCCTCCCGCCAGACCTGGGCGAAGTCCGCGTATGACACCAGCGGCCCGAACACGACCCTCGCCGGCAGGCCGACATACGACACATATCGATCCCAGACGCCGTATTCCCAGAGCGAGAGGAGCAAGAAGGCGGGATAGCCGTAGAGCAGGGCCAGGGTCACGATCGTCGAGGTCAGCGCCTTCGACGTCGTCGACGCCCGGACCGAGGCGTGCGAGCCGCAGGGCATAGTACCGCCGACGCCGGGCGGTCCGGAGCAGCTCGGCGCGGAAGACGGGTCCCAGAAGCATGGTCGCGCGGCCGATGCCGGAATCCGTCGACGCACTCGGCCGGGTCAATCCACGACGTAACGGAACTTATACCGCCCCTCCGGCGCCACGTCTCCGCCCAGATAGAAGCCCATGACATCCCCGGGACGCTGGGCATTGTCCACCCACTTGAAGTCGAACGCCAGCGGGCCGTCCCCCTCGGGGAGCCCGAGTGCCGCTCGCGGGATGGCCAGGTGGAGGGCGTCTCCGGCCGTCCGGAGCCGGACGCGGGCGACCTTCTCCCATTTCCAGCCGCCGAGGCTCCGCTCCAGCCAGGTCGAGCCGTCCCCTTCGACCGTCCGGTTGACGACGAAGTCGAAGCCCTCCCAGCCGGTCTTCGGGTCGCGGTCGGCGTCGATCAGGAGCCACATCCAGGCCGGGCCATCGCGGGGCGTGAGCGCCTCCCGGGTCCGGGCCTGAAAGAAGACGTCCCGGCGGTCCCGGGCGACCTTGAGGGCCACCAGGTCGTTGCGGCCCGAGCGGTCGGCGTAGTGCGTCCCGCCGGCGCCGTCGGAGTCGCGGGGGGCGGTGTCGCCCGCGTCGTCGAGGAACTCGGGGGCGACGTCGTCCCACTGCTTGAAGTCGCCGTCGAGGTCGATCGTCTTCGCGGGCGAGCCCTTCGGCAGCGGCGCAACCCCTTTGTAGCGGCGGACGTTGGCGACGAGCTGATGATAATAGTCGTCGCCGTGGCCGCCCTTCATCGGCTCGATGTCGCGGCTGTATTCGCGGTCGAACTGGTCGACGAACACGACCGAGGCGCCGGGCTTCCCCCAACGGCCGGCGATCCACTCGTTCCAGCCGGTGACGAGGACGAACGGCGGGTCGAGCTCGAACGCCCGCCTCCATTGCTCCTGGAAGTTCCCCCCGCGGTCGACCGCGCCCGGGGGCGTGTCGCGGCCCTTGTCGTGGAAGCTCCGCCCCCGGGCGTTGCCGGCGCTCATGTTCGTGACCCGGCCGTCGGAGTCGCGGAGGTTCTGCGCCACCGAGACGTTCACCTGCTCGGGCCGCTTCGGGTCGTCGGTGTAGCCGTAGGGCTGGGGGTAGGTCGCCTCCCAGTGCCAGGCGTAAGGGGTGTTGACCAGCGTGAACGGCCAGTGGGCCTTGCGGAGCGTGAAGGATTCCCGAAGCTCGGGCGGAGCCTCGGCCGGGTCGCAGAGCAGGAGCGGCTTCCCCTCCCAGATGAACCAGAGGTCGCGGAACCTGCCCGGCCGGTAGAGGTCCCGGTCCAGCCTCCGGGCGGTCTGCCCGGCGTTCGTGTTCACCATGAACGCGATCTGCGGGGTCCGCCCGCCCGAGGCGCGGACCTCGGCGAAGACCTCGCAGAGCCTGGTGTAGACCTCGGGATAGGTCTGGGCGTTGGTGGCGTCGAAGATCAGGGTGTCGACCCCCGCGTCGGCCAGGAGCCGGGCATGCCGGCGGATCACCCAGGGGTCGGCGCTCAGGTAGTAGCCGTACAGCGGCTCGGCCCAGTAGTGATACATCCCGATCGGCCCCCAGAGCTTCGACTCCGGATGACGGACCGCGTCGGGGTCGACCGCCAGGATCTTCGAGACGTCATAGGGCCCATCCCCCTCCGGCCGCTTGCCGCCCCGGTTGTCGTGCCAGAGGAAGTAGAACATCCCCACGAACCGGTCCGCCCGAGGCCCCGGGACCTCCCCGGCCATCGGCAAGGATCGCCCCAGGCCGTCCGTCGCCGGCCAGGGCGGCACCGGGCTCGACCTCGCGGCGACCTCCTGG
>JAJYDH010000005.1:0-15201 GCA_021777685.1 Planctomycetota bacterium
TCCACCGATCTCATCTACACGCCCGTTGACCTGCTGACGATGCACGAAGGGGATCGGTACGAGCTGATCGACTGTCGGCTCGTGGAGCGAAATATGGGCGGCTGGTCGGTGCACGTCGGGACACGTTTGCTGATCCTGATCGGGAGTTTCGATCCGAAACAGAAAATCGGTTGGCTCCTCACGACGGACGCGAGTTATCAGTGTTTCCCGAAAAACCGGGTCCGCAGGCCCGACCTCTCATTCATCTGCCTTGGGCGATTGCCGGAGGAACGCGTGCCCGATGGCCATATCCGCATCGCTCCCGATCTCGCCGTCGAGGTCATTTCGCCGAACGACCTCGATTATGAGACGGATCGGAAGGTCGAGGATTACCTCCAGGCCGGGACCCGGCTGGTCTGGGTCGTGAATCCCGAAGTCCGGACTGTCCTGGTCTACCGGGGCGATGGCTCGATCGCCGGGACTCGCGAGCCGGGCGAACTCGACGGCGAGGATGTGATTCCCGGTTTCCGATGCCGCGTCTTCGACCTGTTCGTCACCCCGAAAGCTTCCTGATCTCCCCCCGCCGGTCAGGTCGAGCAGAGCCCCGCCAGGTCGCGGATGGCCGCCCGGGCGACCGGGCTCGGGCAGGACCAGACGAGGAAGAAGAGGGCCTGCCGCGCCCAGCGCTGGGCGGGCTCCTCGCGGAGGAAGCCCGACCCTTTCCGGGCGGTGAGATACGCCTGCGTCAGGCGGAGGACCTGCGCGTTGGCCTGGCCCCGGATCATCGCCGAGGTCGGGGCGCCCGGAGATCCCTCGGCGGTCGCCATGAGGTCGTCCCGGAGCCGTTCCCAGGAGTCGCGGAGGGCCTCGACCGGTTCCAGCAGGTCATCCCGGCCGGCGGCTTCCAGCGCCCGGAGCGCGGCGAGGCCCTGGCCCAGCGCCAGCGCGGAGGTCTCCAGCCCGCCGGTCCCGGCGGCCGAAGGGTTCGCCATCACGTCGGGCACGGGGCCGACCAGGATGTCATCCTCGATCACTTCCACCCCGTCGCATGCCACCTCCGCCGTGCAGGACGACTGGAGCGCCGCCAGGGCGAACGACGGCTTGACCGTCACGCCCGGCCGATCGGTCGGGAGGGCGAACAGGATCTGTCGGCCGTCTAGGGTCGCCGCCCCGGCGACCAGGACGTCGGCCCGGCTCGCGGCCGTCACCCAGGGGATGAGGCCGTCGACGCGGAACCGCCCTGACGCGACCTCCTCGGCCCGGACCGCCTGCGAGGCATGTCGCCGGGAGGTCGTCAGTTGCGAGATCCCGACCGTCGTGAAGGCGCGACCCTTCGCGATCGCCCCGAGCCATCGAACGGCCGCCGGACGGTCGATCGCCGCCGCCAGCCGACGGACCCCCGCGTCGTGCTGCGAGAGGATGAAGGCCGCCGTCATCGAGCCCTCGGCGACCCTCGCATATCGCCTCAGGAGCGTCAATCGGTCGCACTCCTCCCCCCCGACATCGTGAGGGAGGGCCCAGCGGGTCACGCCCGCCCCTTCCAGGGTGGCCCAGAGCCCGGAAGGCCAGACTCCCGCCTCGTCGGCCGGCCCGTCGAGACCGGCCAGGGCCTCGACCAGCGGGGAGAGTCCCGATTCTCCGAGATCCTCGTGATTCCAATGATCCATCGGGATTCCACTCCGGTAAGCTGATCCAAACTCGATGAGCCGGTCATCGCCGACGGCCGGGCGGAGCCTCGACGACTCGCGGAGGTCGATCCGAGCTTTCACCATATTGTTACGGCGTTCGATCGACTTCCCAAGGGGAAACCTCTCCTCGACGTCGTCTCCAAGTTGCCCCTCTAGCGGGAGAAGGTCGTCTCTTCTTACAGTCGACGCGGCCCATTTCGTGTACGGAACATTCTTGGGCCGCCTGTGGTCGTCACGCGGATCGTCGTCCGCGCCGTGTCAGGTCGCCAGCAAATCCACGTGCTGGGTGGGTGTAGCGCGATCACACGCGATTTGATCCCCGTGACCAATACGACGGTCGTCAACACCGCGACGGTGTGCGAACTCTTGCGGAAGTTCGCGGCGGCAGGGCTGACCGGATCGATCACGCTGGTGCTGGACAACGCCTGCTATCAACGCGGCGCCAGGGCTGTTTCATTTTCACTTTGTGAGGGTCAGCGGGGACTGGCTCCGACTGTACTCGTGTACTCGGCCGGTGCCCGTCCCCGTTGAATCGCCCACTTTGCCCCGGGAAAGGGGACGGGCACTTCCGCTGCGCTCCGGAGCTGGTCCCCTTTCCCGGGGCAAAGTGAGAATGAAACAGCCCTGAACGCGGCGCCGACCGGCCTTGCGGGTCGGGCCGGGGGCGTCTAGGATGGGGGTTTTGGCGCCTGGCTCGAAGGCCCTCCGCATCGCTGGTCCCCGTCGGCAAGGAGCCCATGCAGTACAACCCCGCCAATCCGCTCATCGTGCAGGGCGACCGCACGGTCCTTCTTGAAGTCGACAACCCGAAATACGCCGAGGCCCGCGACGCCCTGGCCCCGTTCGCCGAGCTGGAGAAGAGCCCCGAGCACATCCACACCTACCGGCTCTCGCCCCTTTCGCTCTGGAACGCCGCCGCGGCCGGCATGACCGCCGACGCGATGGTCGACGCCCTCTCGACTTACAGCAAATTCCCCCTGCCGCCGACCCTGGCCGTCGACCTCGCCGAGCTGGTAGGCCGATACGGACGGGTCCGGCTCTTGCGGGTCGACGGGGCGCTCCGGCTGGTCACGCAGGACAAGTCTCTCATCGAGGAGCTGGCCCGTCGCAAGGAGGTCAAGGCTTACCTCGGCGAACGGCTCGACCCGACCAGCTTCGCCATCGACGACGCCTTCCGGGGCATCCTCAAGCAGGCGCTGATCGCCGTCGGCTACCCGGCCGAGGACCTCGCCGGGTACACCGAGGGGGCGGCGCTGGAGGTCACGCTCCGCGATAAGTCGGCCTCGGGCCACCCGTTCCGCGTCCGCGACTATCAGCGGATGGCCGTCGACGCCTTCCACGCCGGCGGCGACGTCCGGGGCGGCTCGGGCGTGATCGTCCTGCCTTGCGGCGCCGGCAAGACGATCGTCGGGATCGCCGCGCTGGCCCTGCTCAAGAAGAACACGCTGGTCCTGACCACCAGCACCACGTCGGTCGAGCAGTGGCACCGCGAGATCATCGACAAGACCGACCTCGACGAGTCGATGGTCGCCACCTACACCGGCGAATCCAAGGCGATCGCCCCGGTCACGCTGGCGACCTACCAGATCGTCACCTTCCGGCCCAAGAAGGACGGCGATTTCCCCCACTTCAAGCTCTTCAACGAGCGAGACTGGGGCCTGATCGTCTACGACGAGGTCCACCTCCTGCCGGCCCCCGTCTTCCGGATCACCGCCGAGATCCAGGCCCGCCGCCGGCTGGGCCTGACCGCCACGCTCGTCCGCGAGGACGGCCGCGAGGAGGACGTCTTCAGCCTGATCGGCCCCAAGAAATATGACGTCCCCTGGCGGGTCCTGGAGCAGAAAGGCTGGATCGCCGAGGCCAAGTGCCACGAGGTCCGGATCGCCCTGCCCGCGACCGAGCGGATGGACTACGCCGTGGCCGAGTGGCGGGACAAGTTTCGGCTCGCCAGCGAGAACCCCATCAAGGACGAGCTGGTCGAGAAGCTCCTGCACAAGCACGACGGCCCCGACGACCGCGTGATCGTCATCGGCCAGTATCTCAAGCAGATCCGCCGGATCGCCGAGCGGTTCAACCTCCCGCTCATCACCGGCCAGACCGGCAACAACGAGCGTGAGGACCTCTACAAGCGGTTCCGCACGGGCGAGATCAAGCGGATGGTGCTCTCGAAGGTCGGCAACTTCGCCATCGACCTGCCCGACGCCAACGTGATGATCCAGGTCTCCGGCACGTTCGGCAGCCGCCAGGAGGAAGCCCAGCGGCTCGGCCGGATCTTGCGACCCAAGGGGGGCGACGACGTGGCCCACTTCTACACCCTCGTCACCCGCGACACCCGCGAGATGGACTTCGCCCACCACCGTCAGTTGTTCTTGACCGAGCAAGGGTACAGCTACGAGATTTTGGATGAGTCGGATGTGACGATGGCGACGAGGTCGAACGGGGCGTGTCATTGAAGGGCAAGGATTGCCATGAGACGGCCGAAATGGACGATGCGATCGTTGATGATCGGGCTGATGGGCCTGGGAGTGGCCCTCGGCCTGGGAATTCCGGCGTTCCGGGCGTTCCAGGACGAAGAAGGCCACGGGCATACATTTGTCGCGCACGAGCCTCCCAATCACCCGTATCTCCACTCGGAGGTAGTCTATCCGCCTTACTGGTCGCGTTTTCAGGGCCATCTGACGGGCCGAGGCGTCTCGCGGGTCGAGGATTGCGGCGCTCGAGATCAACATCGGATCGAGGAAGCCTGTTCCTGGGGGCATCCGGAAGTCTACAAGCCGTACTCGAAGGGCGGCCTCACTGTCGAGATCACACCGAGACAGCAGGCGGCGTTCACCCTACTGTCGATAAATCCTTCCGGCGTCCGGGAACCGTCCCAGCAAGAGATCGTCGAAGCGAATGCCGACGAGGATGATCGCTGATGCCCCCGCGTCACGCATGCCGGTGAAGCTCTTGGTAGGGCAGGACTTGTCCTGCCGTGTTACGGATCGCGGCAGGACAAGTCCTGCCCTACGGGAATCCGCTCCCGCTGAGGACCGTCGATGCCCCCGAACCCCGCGCTCCGCATCCCGGTGAAGCTGCACAAGCAGGTCACGCTGATCCGCACGGCCGACCCGATCCTGGTCGAGGAACTGCTGGCGCGGAAGACGCTGGCGCGACTGGTGGCCGGGAGGCTGTCGGACACGGTATTATTGGTCCGGTCGGAGGAGGAGGACGCGATCCTGGACGAGCTGCGCCGGATGGGGCACACCCCTCGCGTCGTCCGCTGACCTGATCAGGCCTGACCACGGAGGGGATGGACGGGCGGCGATGCCCGGACTCGCGACCATGACGACCGACTCGCCCGAGATCCCCGAGACTTCCGAAACTCCGGGGCCGCCGATCCTGCCCCCCGACCCTCCACTGGTCGCCTACCGGACCGCGCTCAAGCGGTACGACGGCGGCCGGCTCGTCGAGATCCACGCCGTGCTCGGCGGGCTCGACCTCGGCGGCAAGCCGAACCGGCTGCCCGACGCCATCGCCGACCGGCTGGGCGAGGCCCGCGTCGCGGAACGGATGGTCGCCGGGCTCGATCACGGCCCCCGGGCTGCCCT
The DNA here is from genome assembly GCA_021777685.1 of Planctomycetota bacterium. Taxonomy (GTDB): domain Bacteria; phylum Planctomycetota; class Planctomycetia; order Isosphaerales; family Isosphaeraceae; genus Tundrisphaera. The sequence goes on from JAJYDH010000005.1 coordinate 5,258, forward strand.
CGGCCTGTTCGCCCTGACCGAGATGCCTTCGTGGCCCGCCTCGGGGATGGCGCTGGGGCTGGCCTGCCTGGGAGTCGATCCCGAGCCGGCGCTCCGCCGGCTCCTGGAACTCGGGCTGGTCGCCGCGAAGGTCGGCGACGCCTTCGACCCGGTCTTCGACTACGAACGGCTCGTCGGCCCGCAACTCGCCCTCACGACTCTGAACGCCCACCCTTCCGTCCTGAACGCCGCGAGGACCGTCCTGCCCGAGGGCGGGCCGCCCCCACAGGCCGGTGACGTCCGCCAGGCCCGCGAGGCCGACGGCCTGGAGCCGATCCTCCGCCTGGCCGCCGTCTGGCAGCGGATTGAGGAGGGCCCGATCCGCCAGACGCAGCAAGGGACGTTCTTCAAGCGCGACCGCGAGCGGCTCGAAGATGACCCCGTCCTGGCCGGGCCGATCACCGACGCGCTCGAGCCGCTGCCCGACATGGCCCTGCTCTGGATCGCGCTGGCCCGAGGGGTCGGGCTGGTCGTCCCCGAGGCCGGGAGCGACCGCCTGATCGCCGCCCGGCCGGACTTCTGGGGCGAGAACGCCGTGCACCTCCCGCAGATGATCGCCACCCGCTGGTTGGCCCTCCGCGACTGGCACGAGCAGGTCGGGATGAGGCAGGAAGGGAGCCCGGTCGACCTGGCCATCCCGTTCGTCCGGGCCTCGGTCCTGCTCTGGCTGGCGAAGATGCCCGAGTCGGCCTGGTTGGCGCTGAGCGACCTCGACGAGCACCTCGGCCGGCTCGCGCCGTACTGGGACCGGCCTCTGCTCTCCGACCCGGTGAGGCCCAGGGGTGCGGGCCCGTCGGAGACGCTCGCGGCGATCGTGCTCGGCCCGGCCTATCAGATCGGGCTGGTCCGCGCCGCGGAAGAGACGCCGAGCGGCCGGAGGGTCGTGCAACTGACCCCGCTCGGCCGGTACGCGCTCGCCCTCGGCCCGCCGCCGCCGCCCCGGCAGACGTTCGACCATTTCCTCTTCGTCCAGCCGAACTTCGAGATCATCGCGTATCGCCAGGGCCTGACGCCCAGCCTGATCGGCCAGTTCAGCCGGTTCGCCCGGTGGTCGCAGGTCGGCGCGGCGCTGGAGCTGAAGCTCACGCCGGAGTCGGTGTACCGGGGGCTCGAAGGGGGCCTGAAGACCGAGGCGATGCTCGAACGGCTGGCCAGGCACTCCTCGCGACCCCTGCCGGCGGGCGTGGCCGAGGCCCTCCGGACCTGGGCGGGCCGCCGCGACCGCGTGACGTATTACTCATCCGCCACGCTCGTCGAGTTCGCCACGCCCGAGGAGCTGGAGACGGCGCTCGGGCTCTGGCCGGCCTCGGGCCGGGTCGCCCCGGTCCGGATCTCGGACCGGCTCCTGCTCGTCGAGGACGAGGGATCGATCCCGTTCTCGCGGTTCCGTATGGCCGGCTCGCGCGACTACCGCCGCCCGGCCGAAGCCTGCGTTGACGTCGAGGGGGACGGCGTGACCCTCTCGCTCGACCTCGGCCGGTCCGATCTCCTGGTCGACGCCGAGCTGGCCCAGTTCGCCGACGAGCGGATCGGCCGGGCCCGCCCCGACGGGTCGTCGAGCCCGAGACGTTCCTTCATCGTCTCGCCCGCCTCGCTCGCCCGCGCGGCCGAGGCCGGCCTGACCTCCGCTCAGATGTCGCGCTGGTTCTCGCAGAGGACCGGCGAGGAGATGCCCGCGGCGATCCGCCTGCTCCTGCACGCCGCCCGGCCCGGCGGAGGGCCATTCCCCACCCGCCGGCCGATCGTGATGACCGTCCCCTCGGCCGACCTGCTCGACGGCCTGTTCCAGCACCCCACCACCGGCCCGCACCTCGGCGACCGCCTGGGGCCCACCACCGCGATCGTCCCCGACGAGGATTTCGAGCTTCTCCGCATCGCCCTGGCCGAGCTGGGGCTGTCGCTGGGCAACCCGAATGGACGGTCCAAGCAGGGATGAGATCGCTGGTGGGCTGTTATGCCTCCCATCTCACTCCGGTCGTGTCCCAGAGCTGGCGGTAGAACTACGCAAATCTCTACTATTCGAAACCATCGATGCTCGATCGGTGCCCGATGACACCTAGTCTATCGATCATCCGTCAATCGGCCATCCCGAGATGGCCCTCAGTCCCGCCCGATCCGCTGCCGGAGCTTCTCGAACTTCCCTCGAAGCACCCCCCCGCCGAGTTCGGGGTGGAGGATGGACGTCCGCTCGATGACGTTCCGGGCCTCCTTCAGGCGGTCGGCCCGGTAGTAGGCCAGGGCCATCCCGTAGCGCGACTCGAACCAGGGGAGCGACCCGGGGGCGAGCCGGCTGCCCCGGTATCGCTCGGCGTCGATGGCCAGGTCGAAGGCGTCTAGCCGCTGGTAGGTGTCGGCCAGCTCCCGGAGCAGATCGTCGTCGGCACCCTCGACCGGCCCTCCCCAGTCGGCGATCTCGCGCTTCGCCCCGGCCGGGTCGCCCGAGAAGAGGAGGGCCCGGGCGTGGTGGAGCCTCGCCTCGTCCCGCGAAGCGACGGGGAGGCGGTCGAGGTGCTCGACGATGCGGGTCGAGAGGACGCGGGCGATCAGGCTCAGCCGGCGGCGGATCGTCTCGGAGTCGGCCTCGCTCGCCGAGCGGTCGAGCAGTCGGAGCGCCCCGAGGATGTCGGCGGGATCGGTTGAGCGGGCCTCGTCCCGGGCGATTTTGTCGGCCTCGGTCGACCGGTTCGCCTGGGCCAGGGCCACCATCCGGTAGAGCCTGGCCAGACGGTGCTGTTCGGGCCCGGCCGCCTGCTTGAGCAGGCGATCGCAGGCGTCGAGCGCCTCGGAGGGGCGGCCGACGTCCGGGATCAGCTCCAGCCGGGCGAGCTGGAGCAGGAGCGCGGCCATCTCCGGCCCGTCCGACGCCGCGTCCAGGGCGTCCCGGAGCGACTTCCGGGCACGGTCCATCTTCGAGGCGATCGCCCGCGAGTCGCGGTTGATCCGCTGAACCTCCACGGCCTCCCGGAGCCGGTCGGCGATCAGGTTCCTCGCGTCCGTCCAGCGGAGATGCCCGTGAGGGATGCCCGACCAGAGGGCCATCGCCTCCTCGGGCCGGTCGGCCGACATCCGGACCTGGCCCAGGAGCCAGCGGGCCTCGCCGGTGCTGGGCTCGGCCGGGAAATCGCGGACCTGGCCCTCCAGGGCGTCGAGGTAAGCGGCCTTCGAGGCCCCCGGCTCGCGGGTCGCCACCGCGCGGCCTCTGGCCAGGGCCCGGAGCATCCCGGCACGGCTTTTCAGCTCGCGCGTGGCCTTCGTGTCGGAGAGGACCGCCGAGAGCGATCGATCGGCCTCGGCGAACTTGCCCGCCTCGAACAGGTAGGCGCCGGCCTTGAACCGGAGCGGGCCCGACCGGTCGGGGCGGCCGGCGGCCTCGGCGCGGTCGGCCGCCCGGGCCACGAGCCGGCCCGCCCTCGTCGGGTTGCCGAGCCGGAGATGCCCCTCGGCCAGCAGTTCCCACCACTCGGGCGGTGCGTCTCCGCCGGGCTCGTCGACGGCGCGGGCCAGCTCCATCAGGGCCCTCCGCCCTTCGGGCGTGCTCGCTCCCTGGAACTTCGCCGCGTCCCGGAAAGCCTCGTCGTCGGCCTCTTTCCGCTCCCGACCGGGGGGAATCTCCCGTCGTCTGGCCAGCGTGACCCGGAGCGTGCTCAGCCCCTTGACGGGATCGGCGACGTTCGCCGCGTCGATCACCCTGCGGGCCTCGTCGTACTGGCGGCGTCCGATCAGCGCGGCGACTCGGGCCTCCAGCAATGCCGAGGGTGAGGGTGGCGGCGAGAGCTTCTCGGCCTCCTCCAGCTCCATCTGGGCCTGCCCGAAAAGGCCGAGCCGGGTGGCCAGCTCGCTCCGGAGCAGGCGGGCGAACTCCCGGAGCCCAGGCGCGGTCAGGGCGGCGTCGAGCAGCCCGAGTGCCTCGCGCTCGGATGCCATCCGGGCGGGGTCGCCCTCGGGCTCGAACCGCGACCGGTCGGCGATCGCCCGGGCCAGCCGGAACCGATAATTCTGCCCGAATGGTTCTTTCGACTCGGCCGGCCCGATCGCGATCGCCCGGAATCGTCGGATCGAGTCGTCCAGGGCCGCGATCGCGTCGGCCCTGGCCTTTGCGTCGGAGGGCGTCAGCTCCGCTTGCTCGGCGAGGCTCTGCCCCTCGGCCCAGCGGTAGACGGCGGCCTGGAACCGGATCAACGGGGCGGATTCGAGGTCGGGATTCCGGGCGACGAAGTCGTCGAGGAGGGCGATCGCCTCGGTCCACCGGGCCCGTCGATCGGCCGACGTCCCCGACTGCTGGGCCGCCCGATCGAGCGCCGCCGCGCCATCGAGGGCGCGACGGCCACGCTCAACGGCCGGGATAGCGGGGTCGGAGACCGCCGCGCGCAGCTCCGCCAGGTCCGGCCGCTCGACCTGGGCCGGAGCCTGGGCCCGGATCATCAGGGCGAGCCCGGACGCCAGGATCGCGGTCGCCGCGGATCGTGTCAGGTGTCGAAATCCCCACATCGCCGGCTCCGTCCTCCGCCCCTCCCTGATTATAGAGCCGGGAGGCCAGCCCCCGGACGGGCGTCGGCCAGAAGCTCCCGGATCGCGCGGCGATATGCCGGTTCGGTGTCGGGGCTGACGTTGGCGACGGAGGGCTCGTACCCCCCTTCGGCGAAGGACCGATGGAGCGGGATGTACCAGGGGCCGCCGTCGCCGTAGGCGGCCACGGCGACCCGGCGGTCGGGGCGAGCGGCCTGGGCTCCTAGCTGGTACTCGACGAAGGTCTCGGCGGGGAGGTGGACCAGGGAGACGTCGCCGAGGTCGAGCCGGGAGAGCACGATCGGCCGTCGCGAGGCCACCCGGAGGAGCCAGCCGCATGTCATCGCCGAGCGGTTGCGGACGACAGTCGTGGCCTTCGGGTCGGCCACGATCGCCCTGAGGCTGTCGAGGTCGAGGTCCTCTCGGGCGGCGAACCGGATCGGCACGGTCTTCCACGAGATCGAGGCGAGCGGGTCGTTGTGGGCGTCGGCGTCGAGGTCGGCGGCGACCATCGCCCGGTGGACCCGGTCGGCCAGGATCGCCCGTTCGGGCTTCGTCCCGGTGTTGTATTTCCCCGCCGTCACGTCGCCGGCCGATCCGGTGAAGTAGACGTGCAGGGCGCCCGGCTCCTCGGAATCGCGACGGCCCCTCGCCAGGCCGACGAAGTCGGACGTCGCCCGCCCGTCGCCGTAGTAGCTCATCGGGTGGCACGTGTAATAGTAGAGGCGGGCGAGGGGCCGGTCGCGCTGGAAGAACCCGACGGAGCGGAGGACCGGGTCGATGGTCCCGTCGGGCTCGGCCCTGGCGGCCTCGTCCTTCGTGGCGCTGTAGCGGGTGAACCTGATCTTGCCGTCGGGGCCGATCACCCGGCGGTTGCAGGCGACCTGATCGACCTTCGCCGATCCGGCCCGGATGTGCGTGACCGGCTGCGGGTCCATCAACGCCTCGCGGACGGCGGCGGCCGACCGGGCGACGAGGTCGTCGACGAATTTGTCGTCGCAGAGCAAGGTCTCGGAGCCGGCCTTGCGGAGCAGGGCATTGCCGTCGCGGTCGATGAACGGGGCGTTGTGCTGGTGGACGCAGTGGAGGGCCACGCGGTCGGGCGTGGTGTGGGCGGCCTCGGCCAGGGCCTCGGTCCAGAGCCGGTGCGACTCGTTCATGACGCCCGTCCAGTCGAGCGCCGCCAGGACGATCGGCGGCCCGGCGTCGGTGATGACGACCCCCCTCAGCCAAAGGGGGTCGTCCACGCCCACGACCGGCTTGATCCAGCCGCCGCAGAGCGGGTGGCCCATCGGTGGTGTGGCGTCGACGCGGAAGGTCGAGACGTGGGCGTTGAGCATGGGCGGTCGCTCCGGAGGTTCAGGCCCCTTCGAGCCGGCGGAAGGCGTCCAGGGTGTTGCGGAGGAGCAGGGCCACGGTCATCGGGCCGACACCGCCCGGGACCGGCGTGATCCACGAGGCGACCTCGGCCGCCCCCGCGTAATCGACGTCGCCGCAGAGGCTGCCGTCGTCCCGCCTGTTCATCCCGACGTCGATCACCACGGCACCGGGCTTGATCGCGCGGGCCTTGACGTGCTCGGCCCGGCCGATGGCGGCGATCAGGATATCGGCCTGGCGGGTGAAGTCGTCCACGTCGCGGCTCGCGGCGTGGCAGACGGTCACGGTCGCGTCGCCGCCCGGGCCCTTCTGCAAGAGGAGCAGCGCCATCGACTTGCCGACGATCTGCGACCGGCCGAGGATGACCGCGTGCGCCCCTTTCGTCTCGATCCCCGAGGCCAGCAGCAGCTCGCGGATGCCCAGCGGGGTGCACGGCACGAACCGGGGCTGGCCGATCGCCAGCAGTCCGGCGTTCTCGGGGTGGAAGCCGTCGACGTCCTTGCGGGGGTCGACCCGCTCGATCACCTGGCGGTCGTCGATCTGGTGGGGCAGGGGGAGCTGGACGAGGATGCCGTGGACGTCGGGGTCGGCATTGAGGGCGTCGATCGTCGCCAGGAGCTTCGCCTCCTCGACGTCGCCGGGCAGGCGGAGCAGGGTCCCGCGCATCCCGGCCGCCTTGCAGGCGTTCTGCTTGTTCCGGACGTAGACCTGGCTGGCGGGGTTGTCGCCGACGAGGACGACCGTCAGTCCCGGCACGCGGCCGGTCGCGGTCTGGAGTCGCGCGACCTCCTCGGCGACCTGGTTCCGGATCGACTGGGCGAGCGCCTTGCCGTCGAGGATGCGGGCGGCCAACGGTGATTCCTCCGAGGACGTTCGATCGGGACGGCCGGGGTCGCCCGGCCTTGCGTGCCGATCTAATATACTGGCGGCCGTGTCCCTCTGTCTTCCCGGGTCCGCCCCCTCTCCCCAGATCGAATCGGATGGCAGCGATGGAAGTGGAAGACGCGACTGAGGGCGGGGTCCTCGTCCCGATCGAGGAAGATCCCGAGATCCTGGCCGCGACATTCCGGCCGAAGGGGTCGATGGTCCGGCAGGTCTTCCGGCTCTCCGGCCCGGTGCTGGTCGAGCAGTCGCTGCTCTACCTGGTCGGGCTCTCGGACACGCTGCTGACCGGGCGTTACCTGTCGGTGGGACACCTCGCGGCGGTGACGAACGCCACTTACATCCTCTGGTTCCTCGGCAGCCTGATGACGATCGTCTCGGTGGGGGCGACGGCCCTCGTCGCCCGATTCACCGGGGCGGGAGATCCGGAGGCGGCGAACCGGACGTGTCAGCAGGCGATCGGCCTCGCCCTGATCTTCGGGACGGCCGTGCTGGTCGCCGGGGAGTTCGCCGCCCCGGGGCTGATCCGCGCCCTGAACCTGGAAGGACAGTCGGCGAGGAGCGCCACCCTGTTCCTGCGGGTGGTCCTGCTCGTCACCCCTCTGCTCGCCGCCACGACGGCGGGCGTGGCGTGCCTCCGGGGGGTCGGGGACACCCGGACGGGGATGTGGGTGATGATCCTGGTGAACGCGGTGAACGTCGCGCTGGCCTGGTCGCTGGTCCGGGGGCTCGGCCCGATCCCGAGACTTGGCTTCACCGGGATCGCGATCGGGACGTCGACCGGCGAGGCGTTCGGCGGCCTGGCAGTCCTCCTGATCCTGGCTCGGGGGCGGTCGGGGCTCCGGCTGGACTTCGCCGGGATGCGGCCCGATTGGTCGAGAGCCCGGCGAATCCTGCGGATCAGCCTGCCCGCGGCGGGCGAGAGCCTGACCAACGTGCTCTGTCAGCTCTGGTTCCTCGGGCTCATCAACCGCCTGGGGGCGACGGCGACGGCCGCCCACGGCGTGGCGATCCGCTGCGAGGCGCTGGCTTTTTTGACCGTGACGGCGTTCTCGATCGCCGCGAGCACGCTGACCGGCCAGTACCTCGGCGCCGGGCGGCCCGACCTGGCGGCGAAGGCGGGCCGGACCGCCTGGGGGATCGGCGTGGCCCTGCTGGTCGCCGTGGGCACTCTGATCTACTTCCAGGCCGGGGCGATGTTCGACCTGTTCCTGGGCGGGAACCAGCCGAACGTCGTGGCCGAGGGCGTCCCGGTGCTCCGGATCGTGGCGTTCGCGCTGCCGTTCCTGGCGACGCTGAACGTCCTGAACGGCGCCCTCCGGGGGGCGGGCGACACCCGATGGCCCTGGGCGATCGTCCTGTTCGGCTACCTGGGCATCCGCCTGCCGCTGACCTACTGGCTCACCTGGCCGGCGGCCGAGGGCGGCCCCGAATTGGGCCTCCGGGGCGCCTGGCTCGCCATGTTCTGCGACCTTTCGGTCCGGGGCATCCTCGTCGCGGCCCGGTTCCTGCACGGGGGCTGGAAAACCGCGCGGGTCTGACGCCGACGATTTTGGATCAGAGATCTCGAATTTGAAATCTCAGATCTGAGATTCGAGATCAGATCTCGGCCAGCGCCGACCTGCGATCGCGGACGATCCCGAAGAGACGGTCGAGATTGGAAGTCTTGAAGACCGACTGGACGGTGGGCGATAGCTCACAGAGCCGGAGCTTGCCGCCCGAGCCGTCGACCCTCCGCTGGAGGAGGATCAGCTTGCCGAGGAGCGAACTGGAGATCAGGTCCACGCCGGTAAGATCGAGGACGATCCGGATCGGCTTGCCGTCGTTGGGCAGCGCGGCGCCGAGCTGGTCGGAGACCTCGCGGACCGTGCGGTCGTCGAATAGAAGGCGGTCGCGGAAGGTCACGACCAGAGCCCCGTCGGCCTCGATGGCCTCGATACGCAGGGTGGCAGGCATCGCGGGCTCCCGTCGGGCGCAAGAGATCCATGAAATCGGACGGATCTCAGGTTATCCGGACGGACGGACGAATGCGATATGATGCCGAAATTTCTCCGACACGCATGCCGGATTATGAATCCTTCCGGCGATTCCGTCGGAGCGGGCCATCGGCGCGGGGAGAGGATGCGGATGGCGGCGACGGGGGGCCCACTTTGGGCTCATCAACGACCGGCGGTGCCCCCGACACGGGCGGTTTGCCGACGACGGCCAGCGCGGCGGCCCGGTCCTCCGCGAAGGTGAACATCGGGCTGAGCTTGCTGATCCGGAAGACCTCGAAGACGTTCTCGTCGACGTTGCAGAAGATCACCCGCCCGTCGTGCTGGCGGGCCAGGCGTTGGAGCGCCAGGAAACCGCCCAGGGCGGCCGATCCCGCGAAGACGACACCATTCATGTCGACGACGAGGTCGGGCTTCCCCTTCGTTCGGAGGTGGGCCTCGTAATGCTGGCGAAGATCCCGCACCGGATTCGGGTCGAGACGCAGGCAATCCCAGAACTCGGCCACGAGGACTCCGCCCTCGTTCCGGACCTCGACCGTGGGCTTGAGCATGAGAACCAGTCCGCGCGAGGGCAAGAGAAAGGGGCGTGAGCAGGCCCGTCATCCCGGGCGAGAGGGGCGAAGTGCCCGGGACGAGCGAACCAGGACCGTCTCTGAACAGACAGCCGGGACCGACCGGAGGTTCGCGACCGCGCCATCCGGGTCGTCGAATCCTCGACCGAAGGCCGACTCAAAGTCGAGAGAGTCGTCAATGACAACAATATCATGGTTGATGGCCGAAGGCCAGGGGTCAAGAGCCCGGGGCCGGCCCGATCTTGAGTCTGGCCGTATGTGGTATGATACCCCGTGGTCGGCGCCGTACCGATGCTTTCCCGGCCGGTGGCACGGGGAATGCCCCGGAACGACACGACACGGAGACGGGGGGACGACGTCGGCCCTCCGGAGATGAGGATTCGGTCGGTCGGTCGGGGCCCGCCCCGGGCCCGGCCTCTCAGATCCGAGGGAGAACGTCCTCATGCGTCACGTCCTGCCCGTCGTGGCCGCCCTCGTCGTTGCCTTGGCCCTCCCGGCCCCGGCCGCCTATTCCTTGCTCCACCACGATCTTGCGATCGAACGTCCTCTCGGTGCTACTCGTCGGCGCTCCCGT